>JASHTZ010000103.1 GCA_030040295.1 Terriglobia bacterium
TTACGAGCACGCGTACCGCCACGCGGAGGTGGCCATCATCGGCGGCGGTCCGGCGGGGCTGAAGGCGGCCATCAACGAGGCTGAGAATGGCCGTCAGGTTACGCTGGTTGATGACCAACCGGAACTGGGCGGGCATCTGCGCTACACGAAAATTGCGGAAGATTCGCTGCCGGAGTTGGTGGCGAAGGTGCAAGCCCTTCCCAACGTGCAGGTGCTGAAGGGCTGCTACTGTTTTGGTCTCTACGAAGGCAATCTGCTGGGCATCGTGCAGCCGCGGCGCGATCCGGAGGATGCGGAGCAGCTGATTCACTTGCGAGCGGCGCGCGTGGTGGTGGCCACCGGTGCGTACGAGTCGCCGCTGCTGTTTCCGAACAATGACCTAGTGGAAGTGATGCTCTCTACTGCCGTGCTGCGGCTGATCCACCTGCATGGCATCACCCCCGGCAAGCTTGCGGTGGTTGTTGGGCAGAGTCCAGTGGTCGAGCCCGTAGTTGCAGACTTGCGCGAGGCGGGCCTGCAGATAGCAGCGACGGTGGCGCCGGAGTCCGTTGTAAGAGCCATCGGGAAAAAGCATGTGACGGGGATCGAAACCCGTGACGCCCGGCATGATTGCGATCTGGTGGTAATGTGCGGGCACCGCATCCCCGACGCCGGGCTGCTGCATCAGGCGGGCGCGCGTTTGCAGTGGAACGCCGGAAAGGGCGCTTTCATCCCCACCGATCTTCCTGCCCACGTCAGTGCCGTCGGGGAGGTGACGGGAGAATCGCTCAGCGCCGCGGCCACTCTACCGCCCGAGCGCGATGTCGCGAGCAAGCGGGCATTCGTTTGCTTGTGCTCCGATGTAAGCTCCCAGGACCTGGTAAACGCCATCGACGAAGGGTTCGACCATATTGAAACCCTGAAGCGCTATACGACCACAACCATGGGTCCGTGTCAGGGCCGGATGTGTCAACTACCGGCCATTGGCGTGTGCGCCGGCCAAACCAGCCGCGGCATGGCGGAGACGGGCGTTACCACGGGGCGGCCTCCCAATCCCGGCGTGACGCTGGGAGCGCTGGCCGGAGCGCGGCATCATCCCACGCGCCGCACTCCCCTGCACTACGAGCACGAAGCGGTGGGAGCCGTATGGCTCGACATGGGCGAGTGGAAGCGGCCTCGTTACTACCAGTCGCCAAAGGGCGCCAGCGAGAAGCAGTGCGTCGAGCAGGAGTATCGCGCCGTGCGTGAGCGCGCTGGACTGATCGACGTCAGCACGCTGGGTAAGCTTGATCTAAAGGGCCGGAACGTGGGAAGGCTACTCGACAAGGTTTACGCGGGACGATTCTCCGACCTGCGCGCGGGGCGCACGCGCTACGGTGTGATTTGCGATGAAGCCGGAATCATGTTGGATGACGGCACGGTCTCCCGCCTGGCGGCCGATCACTTCTTTGTGACCACCACCACGGGAAACCTCGACTTCGTTCTTCAGTGGATAAAATGGTGGCTGATGGGAGCGGATTGGGACGTTTCCATCATCAATCTCACCTCGGGCCTCGCCGCCGTGAATCTCGCCGGCCCGAATGCGCGCGATGTGCTCAAGCCGTTGACGGACTGTGACCTGAGCACGGCGGCCTTCCCTTATATGGCATGCCGTGTTGCGCCAGTCGCGGGCATCGAGGCCATTTTGATGCGCATCGGTTTTGTGGGGGAAATGGGGTGGGAAATCCACTTCCCGGCGGAGTCCGGCCCCGACGTTTGGAAGGCGCTGATGGAGGCCGGCGGAAAATTCGGTATCAAGCCCTTTGGCATTGAAGCGCAACGCCTGCTGCGCCTGGAGAAGCGCCACATCATTGTGGGCGTGGATAGCGACGCCCTAACGAATCCGTTCGAGGCGGGCATGGGCTGGGCGCCGAAGCTGGACAAGGAAGATTTTATCGGGCGTTCGGTGCTTGCCCGGCTCGCCGTGCAAGCGCCCAAAAAGAAACTGACGGGCTTTGTTATGAGCGAAGCCGATCTGCCGGAGGACGGCGCGGCCATTTTGGTCGGTGGTCAACTGGCGGGTCGAGTGACCAGCGCGCGGTTCTCCCCCGGACGGGGAAAGGCGATTGGCCTAGCCTGGGTTCCAGCCGAGGTGGCGCGCGAAGGGGCGGAAGTCGAGGTGCGCGTGCGCGGACGGCTGGCTCGCGCCAGGATTACGGAAAAGGCGTTCTACGATCCGGACGGGGCACGACTGCGGATGTAGTTTGAGAGGCGATCCCATTAAGCAAACGGCATTATTCCACACGCATTCCGCGAGCAAGGCCATGATGGTCGAGCATCACGGTTGGCAGGTCGCGGCGACCTTCGGCAATCCCACTGAGGAGGCGGCACGGACGCGCGAGTCAGTGGGATTGGCCGACGTGAGCTGGATGGCGAAGTTCAACTTACAGGGTTCCGGTCTGAAGAATTCTCCCGATCTTGGACTGGAGGCAGGGGTTTGGCTACTGGGGCGCGGGCAGTATCTGGTGACCTGCGAACCTCTCGCCGCCGAGGCCGTGAAAGCGCGTCTCGGGCAGATTCGGGGCGCCGCGGCCGGCTCGCCGCCACCATTCTACGTCACCGATGTGACATCCGTGTACACCGAGTTGATGCTGGCCGGACCGCGCAGCCGGGAGGTTCTCAGCAAGCTGACTTCGTTGAATCTTTCCGAAAGCGCGAGAGGGAATCAGAGCTGCGGGCAGGCCGGCGTGGCACATGTGCACGCCGTGGTCCTACGCAACGACCTGCCCGACATACCGGCGTTTCATTTGCTGGTGGGCAGGGAATACGGCGAGAGTGTGTGGGAGTCGGTGCTGCACGCGGGACATGAATTCCATATTACGCCCGTGGGATTGGAAGCACAGAAGCTGTTGCAGAAGTGAAAATCGCACCATGCTGAAACTGTTCAAGAAAGAACGCATGTGGAAGCGGCCGGAACTGAAGCGGCGCTACGATCTGGTGATCGTGGGCGCGGGTGTGCATGGGCTCGCCACGGCCTATTATCTCGGCTCGCAGCATGGGTATCGCAACATCGCGCTGGTGGACAAAGGCTATCTGGGCAACGGCAGCAGCGGCCGCAATACCGCCATCATTCGATCAAATTACC
>JASHTZ010000104.1 GCA_030040295.1 Terriglobia bacterium
CGTCTGGAATTGACTCCTGGCTGGGCGAACCGCGGGTAATATCCAGATAACTGTCGCCCAGCAGCCCCACGGTTTCCACGGAGGCGACGGAGTCGGCGCGAATATCCTCCTGGTAATCCCTCGCGATTTTCAGGTCTAGCTCCACGGCGCGGCGCGGATCTGCAAAGGGAGAAATCCTAATGCCCGCAACACTTCCCACGGCAATGCCGGCCAGGCGCACCTGCGCCCCGTCACGCAAATCTCCGGCGCCGGGCAGGAAGGCCTTCAGGTTGTAATGCCGGGTGAAAAATCCGCCCTGGCCGCTGATGAAGAAGATAGAGATGGCCAGCACCGCCAGGCTGGCCACTGCCATGATGCCGACTCGAAGCTGGGCCCAATGCACACGCTGCTGTTGAGGCATAGTTGGTCTCCTCCGCGAAGTCCATACCTCTATTGTAGTTCATCTGCTGTGGGATGAGAGAACCGCGGAACGGGTTGGCAGGATCCGAAGTTCTGTCATGCAGGGCGGCAATCACGTGAGAAACTTCCGCACATACGGGTTCTGCGAGTGGGTGAAATCCTGCTCATTTCCATGAAAAAAAACTTCGCCGTCGCGCAGCATCAGGAAGTAGGTTGCGGGCCGGGACGTGGCCGCGCCGTCCGCGGGCACCAGGGTTTGCTTTTCGCCAGAATAGACGAATTTCACAAGTTCGTAGACGTCCTGCAAGCGTTGAGTGACCACCACGGAGGTGACGTGCTGCAAATCGCGCATCTTGGCGATGAGCACATTGATGGTAAGGCAAGTTACAGGATCAAGACCACCCGTGGGTGAATCGTAGAGCATAATCTCCGGAGTGCTGATGATGGTGCGGGCAATCGCCACGCGGCGCCGCATTCCTCCGGAAAGTTCGGCGGGGGATTTTTCAAGGGCGGCTTCCATTTCCACAAAGCGCAGCACCTCACGCACGCGCTGTTCCATGGCACCCTCGTCGGCCACATGCTCCTCGCGAAGGCGATAGGCGACATTCTCAAAAACTGAGAGCGAGTCAAACAGCGCACCCTCCTGAAAGACAATTCCCATGCGCCGGCGGAGCGGTTGAAGGTCCTCTTCCGAGAGCGGCACGAGGTCCTGCCCTTTAATCAGCACCTGCCCGGAGTCGGGCTTGAGGAGGCCCAGCATCACCTTCAGCAGAACGGACTTTCCCGAGCCCGTCACGCCCAGCAGGAACAGGGTTTCGCCTTCGCCAAGAACGAAGGAAATATTGTCCAGCACCCGCTTGCTCTCAAATGAGAGGGAGACGTTGCGAAGCTCGATGGCTGAATTCATACGGGACAAGGGTTAATGGAAAAGCAGCACACGCCTCCGCCTAAGTGAACTAAGACCGATAAAGGGTCCGTGCGTTCCTTCTTCCTCTTTCCTTAGCCTCAAAAGAACCCGATTCCCACCAGCAGCTTGGTAATGAAGAAATCCACAACCACAATAAGCACCGAGGCCACCACCATGGCGCGAGTGGTGGCGCGGCCTACGCCCTCCGTGCCGCCCGTGGTGTGGAGGCCCTGGAAACACCCCACCATCGAGATGATGACGGCGAAGAAAAATGGCTTTATCAGGCCCTGGGTGACGTCCTGGTAAGTCAGCGATTGGTAGGCGGAGGTCCAATACTCCTCCGTGGTCAGGTGAACGGTATAAAAGCTAACGAAATAGCCTCCCAACATGCCGGCAAAATCCGCCAGGATGGTGAGCAGGGGAAGCGTGGCCACCGTGGCGGCGAGGCGCGGGATGACGAGCTTGCGCAAGGGATCGGTGCCCAGGGCGCGCATGGCGTCCACCTGCTCGCTTACAACCATCGAGCCGATTTCGGAGGCGATGCCGGAGCTGTTGCGCCCCGCCACCATCAGGGCTGTCAGCACCGGCCCGAGCTCGAGCACCAGGCTGAGCGCCACCACCTTGCCCATCAGCCCCACCTCGCCAAATGTGCTCAGCGTGCGGTAGGACTGCAAGGCCAGAACTCCGCCCGTGAAAAACCCGATCAAAATGACGATGGGAAGTGACCCGAAGCCGATCACGTCCATCTGGATGAGCGTGTCGACCAGATAACGGGGCGCTGTGAATGCGTACCGGACGGAATCAGAAAGAAGAAAGGTGAATTCCTGAACCGCCTGCACCCAGCGCTTCAAAGCACCTGTAATCATGGCTCCGATCATCAAACTCGGTCAGTGAATCACCCTCAGGCAATGAAAATGCCTAAAAGGCCACTGTAGCCAGCGGGGCGTGCGAAGTCAAGCAAAGCAAGAACCTGGCAAAGCAAGAACTAGGAGTGCCCCTAAATGAATTCTGTAGCGCGCTCCTGCAACGTGGGCACCCAGATGCGCGGGAATTTCCCCGCGCACAACTGCTCCAGCAGATGCTCGGAGTCGCGCACATCGGTCTTCTGCAGGCGGAGTTCGCTCGCCCGAATGTGCGCCGCATCGCCCACCACAACGCGTGCCCCAACTCCGCCACCTCCCGCTCGAACCACAACGCCGGGAAGGTCGCTTCGATTCCCACTACCGTCCCGCGGGGAAACTGCGCGTAAAACTTCCTGACTTCCCCACTTCGTGCTGCAGTCGCCGCACCCGGATCTCGCCTGTCTCCTCGTCCATCGATTCTACAACTTGGTTGCGTGTGTTCACATCACGTCCGATAAAATGCTGCATGGCTTGGGCTCCTTCCGGCTCGCCTTGGTCGTTTTGCACTTCCAAGTCTACCGGCTCGGGGGGTCGATGCCGTTATCCAATCAGGTGTCCTGACCCGCGCGTGGCGTTTGTCTTGCGGGTCGAATGAGAACGAAGGATTGGGGATTAAATTGAACCGCGGGTGGGGACACCCGCTCTACAACTGCAGATGCCGGCTCCAAAATTCAAACTGAGGTACTACTGGCCGTCGGTCTCCCTTTTCCTTCACCTGACGATGGGCTAAGATTCGTGTGGAGAGGCTCCATATGGCGCGGGCGGACACAATCCAAAACACCGTCGATTCCGGCTCGTCTTACCAGCCCATTCGCGCGCCGCGCGGCACTGCCCTGAGCTGCAAAAGCTGGCAGCAGGAAGCCGCTTTGCGCATGTTGATGAACAACCTTGATCCCGAAGTAGCCGAGCGCCCACAGGATTTAATTGTCTACGGCGGCACGGGTAAAGCGGCGCGGAATTGGGCGTGCTATCACGCCATTGTCGAGGTGCTGAAGAATCTGGAGAACGATGAAACGCTGCTGGTGCAATCCGGCAAGCCCGTGGGAATTTTCCGCACGCACGAGTGGGCTCCGCGCGTGCTGATTGCCAACGCCAATCTGGTGGGCCACTGGGCCACGTGGGAGAAATTCCGCGAGCTCGAACGCCTGGGCCTGATGATGTACGGCCAGATGACCGCGGGAAGCTGGATTTACATCGGCACGCAGGGAATCTTGCAGGGCACGTATGAAACCTTCGCCGCCGCGGCGCGCAAGCACTTTGCGAGCCAGACGGGTGATGGCCTGGCGGGCAAGCTGGTGGTTTCCGGCGGAATGGGCGGCATGGGCGGAGCGCAGCCGCTTGCCGCGACGCTGAACGGCGCGGCGTTTCTGGGAATTGAAGTCGATGCGGAGCGCATCCAGCGGCGCATTCGCTCCGGCTATTGCGATATTTGCGTTAATGCGCTCGATGAAGCAGTGCGGATTCTCAAAAACGCAGTCCGGCAGCGGCAGGCGGTCTCCGTGGGACTGGTGGGCAATTGCGCCGAGGTGATTCCCGAACTCGCCCGGCGCGGAATTGTGCCCGACCTGCTCACGGACCAGACCAGCGCGCACGATCCACTAAACGGCTACATTCCCGCCGGTTTGTCACTGGAATCAGCCGCGGAGCTGCGCAGCAAAAATCCCGAGGACTACCTGAAGCGCTCCTACGAATCCATCGCGCATCACGTTCGCGGCATGTTGGATTTGCAGAAGCTCGGCGCGGCGACGTTTGATTACGGGAACAACATCCGCACCATGGCGTTTGAGCATGGCGGCGTGGCCGACGCCTACAATTTTCCCGGATTCGTTCCCGCTTACATTCGTCCGCTGTTCTGCGAGGGCCGGGGACCGTTCCGCTGGGCGGCGCTTTCCGGGGAGCCCGCCGATATTTTCCGCACCGACGACCTGGTGCTCGATCTTTTCCCCGACAACGCCATCCTGAGCCGCTGGATTCGGCTGGCGCGCAAGCACGTAAAGTTTCAGGGGCTGCCGGCGCGCATTTGCTGGCTGGGTTACGGCGAGCGCGCGCTGTTCGGC
>JASHTZ010000105.1 GCA_030040295.1 Terriglobia bacterium
ACGGTGTAATAGAGATTGGTGGAATCGCCGGGCGACGTTTGGTGAAACTGAAGCTCGGAGGTTGCCAATGCATCCTCGCGCTGGATTGTGACGCTGGTCTGTTTCGTGGTCAGGAGGCCGTGCGGGATCGTGTTAGGGCCTGACGCCAGGCCGGTGATGGAAAGCTCGATCTGCCGCCACCGTCGCCGGTGGTCCCAGTCCATCACAGCCAGCTCTTTAACGATCGTCGCGCTTGCTGACATCTCATTCCTCCAAATTCAAGCTGTCCAGCGGATCGCGTGCTTTATTTCCAATCTTTCTTTGGCGCTGTTATCTGCCCGGTCAAGCGCCCTATGACCTTGCCGAGGACGCGAATTCCCGGAAATAATCGCAATTTAGAAGCTGCGCGGTCATGCATCTCCTCCCAGTACGCCCTAAGAGCTTTTGTGTCGTCGGGGCGAATGAGAGGACTTCTGTCGGGCTCTTCGTGCCGCCCAACATCCTGAAGAGCCCACCCCATCTTATCTAGCGACATCAGCGCCGCCCGGATCATAGCCATGCCGGGCCGAAAAGGAAGAGGACTGCTGTCCCCTAGGAAGAGCCTTCCGATGTAGACGCCCTCGTATGTGTCCTCGTGTAAAATGGAAGTTTCTCCCGCACAGCGAACTGCCACGACGCGGCCCCACAGAGGCTCTAAATCTTCCACCCCCTCCCAGGAGGTATCAATCAAAACTATGCCCCTTGGAGATTCGACAACGCCCGTAGAAAGCTCGTCAACCACGAGAGCGATTGTCGCAGTGGGATTAGGAATGCATTCAGTTGGGAAAGGAAGCGGGGCGCCAGCATCCTCCCTACCACCTCTCGTTTCACGAAAGCGTGGAACCAAGACTACATCGCCCTTTTTGAAAAGCTCGACGGAAAAAGCCTCCCTTCCCTTGTTGATGCCGTTGGAAGCCTCAATCACAGCCTGTTCCTCGATTCCAGCGCGCCGCCAAAACCAGAGGCTATCTGGATAGCTCGCTAAACTGCCGAGCCGGAAGAGGAAGGATGCAGATGGAACCTCCTTCCCGCTCTCCCATGCCGAGACCATCGCCTGCGTCACCTTTAGGCGCTTGGCGAGGTCAGCCTGATTCTTATCCCCGAGGCGCTCCCGCAGCGCTCGGATACGCTCTGCGGTGTCGGCGAACCTTTTGTGCTTCACTGCCTTAACCCTTCCACTCCTAGACTTTCCGCTTGACATATCTACTCCCATTACTTATACTATGAATCAAGTGATATGTATATGCCGAAAACAACGGAGAAAATCGGTACAAGGCCCGTGGCGGATGAAATTCTTAGAGCGCTTCTGACAAAGGCAATCAAGCGCTCGCCAAAAAGCCGCGTTCAGATTGCTGAAGCTGTCAGTCTACACTCTGGCCACGCAATTTCAAAGCGGATGCTGGACGATTGGACAGCCGAGAGCAAGAAGCGCGCGCGCCTGCCTGCCGCATTTATCGAGGCTCTCTGCGAAGTACTCGCGGACGATTCACTACAGCGCGCCATCATGGGCAAGCGTCTCTGTCAGCTTGTAAGACTCGGGGAAATGGAAGTCGAGCGCGAAACCATCCGCGCTGAAATAGGCCGCAAAAAGCGATGACGTACGTGACGGCGAAACAAATCGCGAACCACTGGAAGCCTGAACATCGGCGCGGAAAATACTGCCCAAATCAAATTCGCCGCATGGCCGAAGCACAACACTGGGAATGGGTGCCAGGACCGAACAAGGCCAAGCTCTTTGTGCTCGACAAGCTGCCCACCGAAATTGGTATCTCCATCCGCGCGGCGCTCCTTGCAAGCGAGCGCGCAACCTTCGAGAAGCCCGAACCGCCCGAACCGCCCGCGACGCCAGCAACGCGCGCGGATGGCCCCGCCGTCCAACCCGTCCTGGCCGTCCAGATGCCGCTCCATGAGCCTACTCCCTATGAGACTGCGTACCAGGAATTTTATGGCAGGCTGAAGGCCAGCGGCGAGGAAGAAAAGGCCGTGGTAGCGCGGCGGATTGTCGATGCTGCTGTTGAATTCACGCTTAACCACGGCAAACAGTTTTACCACCTCGGCTCGAAGAATGAAGCATACCGCAGGATGGGCGCGCTGATTGGTGTCGGCCCGGACCGCGCCGACACGCTCACCCGCGAATTGGAATCGGCAATTTCTAGAGGTGAGAATCCGTACGATGCCGCCATGCCTGGCAAGAAAGGCCCTAAGGGCAGTTGGAAGCACAATTACGATGCGGCCACCTTCGCGGAAATCGCCAAATGGTGGGAGTCGGGGAAGTCTTACCGGAACACCGCCGACCTGGTTTTCGATTGGATGCTGAAGCGGCAAACCGTAGTCTGCGCGGGCCATGATTACAGTATTCCCTCGCGCGAAGCCTTCCGGCAATTCGCGCGGCGCTACATCAATGAGAGCTTGGGCGGCAAAAACAACCCGCGCCGGATCGGAAAAATTGGAATCAGGGACCGCGCGGGCTGTATCGTTCGCCGCTATGATGACGAATTCTCAGGCGACGCCTGGTGCATCGACGAATGGGAAGTCGATTGCTACTGCTACGACGACCACGATCACAGCATCGTCTACAACTACGGCAAAGAGCAGCCGATTCTCCACCTGCTCACCATCATCGACGAGCGAACAACCTGCATCCTGGCTTGGGCGCTCACCATCGACCTTGACCACGAAGCGATGGACTTGGCGGAGTCCACCTTGCGCCGCTACTGGCCACCCTTGCGCCTGGTGAGCGATCACGCCGGCCGCTTCCGGCAATACTTCGGCGGCCGTGTAGTTGCACGCGGCACGGAGGAGCTGGCCAAGCTCCTTGACACCTCGATGGGCGCTTTGGGCGTCCTGCCCGTGACTTCGCGCGAGCCGGGAAGCGCGCGCAGAAATCGAATTGAACGAGCGCCGCATCGTGAGTATGGGCGCAACGCACAGCGCGATTTCGGCCTTTCCTGGCGTCCGCCCAAAGACCAGCGCGAAAATACCGGGATCGATGACCGCGTGAACTGGCACAAGCGCCAGCACTGTAAGCACGGCGAACCCACCAGCCTGATAAGCCTTTCTTATGTGAGCAAGTGCTGCGCGGCGTGGGTTGATGATTTTAATAACATGGACACGAAGGCGAAGGGCTGCAACGGCCTGACGCGCGCGGCGGCTTTCAGGTACTTCCAGCCATCCGCTGAAGAAGTCGCGCGGCGCAAGGTTCCTGAATCCGTGATTGATGGCCTGTTTGCCGAACGCTTCACCCGCCGCGTGCGCGAGGGCTGCCAGATTCACACGCCTG
>JASHTZ010000106.1 GCA_030040295.1 Terriglobia bacterium
GCTTTCGCAACGACAGCGTGAAGACGGGCATTGACGTGTTGGAAGCGGACCAATTCGCCGAGCTTGCAGGCAAGCGCGTGGGGCTGATCACCAACGCCTCGGGACGCGCCAGCGACGGCCAACGCACCATCGACCTGCTGGCTCATGCCCCAAACGTCAAGTTAGTGGCACTGTTCAGTCCTGAGCACGGAATCGAAACCACCGCCGCGGCGGGCGCCAGCGTGGATTCCTCCCGCGATGTCTCGACCGGGCTGCCTGTTTACAGCCTTTACGGAAAAACCGAGCGACCCACCGACCAAATGCTCGAAGGAATTGACGCTCTGGTCTTCGATATCCAAGATGTCGGGGCGCGCTTCTATACCTACATCACCACTTTGGGTTATTGCCTGGAAGCTGCGGGGAAAAAGGACATCGATTTCTACGTCCTCGACCGCCCGAATCCCATCGACGGCTCCGACGTCGACGGCCCCTTGCTCGATGCCGACCTGCATTCGTTTATCGGCTATTTTCCCATCCCCATTCGCCACGGAATGACGGTGGGCGAGCTCGCGAAAATGTACAAGGACGAAAACGATTTAAAGGCCCGGCTGCACGTCATCAAGATGCAAGGCTGGAAGCGCACCGACTGGTTCGACGAAACAGGCTTGACCTGGATCAATCCGTCACCCAATTTGCGCAGCCTGACGGAAGAAACTCTTTATCCCGGCGTCTGTCTTCTTGAGGGCGCCAACGTCAGCGTCGGCCGCGGTACTGATACACCATTCGAACTGGCGGGCGCTCCATGGATTAACGCGTACGAATTCGCCGGCTACCTCAACAATCGAAAGATTCAGGGCGTGCGCTATGTGCCCACGGACTTCATGCCACTCTCGGGAATTTTCAAGGGCGAAGTTTGCCACGGGGTACAAATCGTGTTGCTCGATCGCCAGGCGCTCGAGCCGACTGAGATGGGAGTGGAAATGCTTGCGGCTCTCTGGCGGCTCTACCCGCAGGAGTTCAAGTTGGATGGCACGTTGCGCCTGGTGGGAAGCCACAAGGTAGTGGATTCCATCCGCGCCGGCGAAAGCCCTTCACGCATCTGGTATGACTGGCAGGAAAGCCTGGAAAATTTCAAGAAAATCCGCGAGAAATATCTTCTCTATCCTTGAGCACTCGGTCGGGCCTGCATCCGCACAGGAATCAGCTACAAGTTCTTTCCCGGCGTGGTAAGCACCAGCTTGCCGTGCTTCACGCCGCGCAGGCTCAGGATGCGGTCAGCAAGCCGGCTGACGTCGGCGCTTCGCCCGCGCATGATGATGACTTCGAGGCAATTGTGGTGATCCAGGTGAACGTGGGTGGCGGCCAGCACCTTGTGCTCGGCGTGGTGCTGGGCTTCAATCAATCGCTCGGAAAGTTTCGGCCGGTGGTGGTCGTAAACCATCGTCAAAGTCCCCACCACCGTACGGTTTTCTTCCACGTCCTCCGTGATGGCGAAATCCCTCACCAGATCGCGAATTGCTTCCGAGCGATTTTTGTAGCCCTTCTTGCGAATGGCGCGGTCGAACCGCTCCAACAGGCCGCTTTCAAGCGATATTCCGGTTCTCACCAAGTGAGTCATGCCACTTCCTCCCTACCCTAGGATGTTGGTTGAGGGACGAGGAACCTTCGACGACCAAGAATACTTCGTTTGCGCCCAGATCGGAAGCATCCTTCCAGGCAGGTTGAGCACGTCAAATCATTTTGCGAATTGCGCGGGCAAATAATGGCTTGTGCGGGCGTATACTCTTGGACTGCCGGAAGGCGGATGTGCTCATGGGGAATTCAAAGATGCCAAAATTCATGTTCCATCACGGCGTGCGGCGCATAACTTTAGCAGGCGCAATTATTCTGTTAATTTCCTCTGCAACGCCCGTTCGTGAGGCCGCGCAATCTGCGCCTCAAAATCCTTCGCTGCGTTTAACGGACACTCTGCAATTTTCGATGGGCTGGTATTTTCGCCTCGGGGAGTACGACGTCTCGGTCCCCGGCCAGGCAATGGGCACCTTTGAACAAGGGCCAGGATGGGATCGCGTCGATCTGCCCCATTCTTTCAATGCTCAGAACACTTTTGTGCCGGTGCGCGGCTACTACCGGGGGATCGGCTGGTATCGCAAGCATTTCGCGCTCACGCCGGAACAAGCGTCGCGCAAGGTCTTTTTGGAATTCGCCGCGGCCTATGCGGTGGCGGACCTTTGGGTGAATGAACATCCTTTGGGACAGTACATGGGCGGCTACACCGGGTTCAGCGCGGACGCAACTGATTTCATCAAGGCAGGCGACAACCTAGTGGCGGTCAAAGTCACCAACGCACACGATCCGGACGTGCTGCCGGGCAAAGACATCCCCGACTACGATCTGTACGGAGGCATCTATCGCAAGGCTTCGCTGGTCATCAAGAACCGCCTCTATATTCCTCAGTACGGCATTCGGGTCACCACGCCGCAGGTGTCCGAGGCCGCGGCAACCGTACACGTGACGGTGCGGGCTCACAACGATTTCCCGGATCAACGAACTTGTACCACCAGAGTGGAGTTGCGCGACCCCGGTGGGAAGCTCGTCGCGGAGAAATCCGTCAGTGCGCCGCTCGCGCCGGGCCAGGAGAAGACGCTGGACGTCACGTTCGACCCCATACGCAATCCGGAACTATGGTCTGTAGATACTCCGCGCCTTTATACCTGCCGCGTCCAATTGAACGACGGCGGCAAGCCCTCGGACGAGGACACTACTACATTCGGAATTCGCTGGTACGAGTTCACGGTGAACGACGGATTCTTTCTCAACGGAAAACGCGTGGAACTGCGCGGTATGAATCGCCACCAGGATTATGCTGGCCTCGGCAACGCCCTATTGCACCGCAATCAGGTGCGCGACGCGCAGATTTTGAAGGAGACAGGCGCGAATTTTGTCCGTTGCTCCCATTATCCGCAGCATCCGGTTTTTCTTGATGCCTGCGACCACCTGGGAATTCTGGTTTACGAAGAAATCGCCACCTGGCAATACATCGGCGGCGAGCAGTTCATGCGCAACGCGGAAGCAATGATGCGCCAGATGATCGAGCGCGACGCCAACCATCCCTCCGTTATTCTGTGGGGATTGATGAACGAGGGCCGGTCAAAGGAGATGTTTGAGCGCCTGAAGAGAGTCGCGCGCGCCTCCGACCCAACACGCCTCACCATCTATGCTGAGAACCGCCCGGATGAAGGCAGGAGGCTGGGAACCGTGGATGTGCCCGATGTTCTGGGTATCAACTACGAAACCGAACGCATTGACCAGATTCACGCCCTCTTGCCCGAATGCAAACTCCTGACCAGCGAACACTCGGGGGACCGGGCGGCCCGCGGGGACTTGGACGCGGAAATGAAGCAGATCGATCAAGCCAAAGCCAACCTTGACATTCTGGAATCGCGCCGCTACATGGCGGGGAGCACGATTTGGTGCATGCACGATTACGGCTCGGACTACTGGCCCGTCTGGCCGGAGCAGCATTCCGGCGCGCTCGATTCCACGCGCTTGCCCAAGGAGCTCTGGTATTACCTCAAAAGCCGCTGGACGACCGAGCCCATGGTTCACCTCTGCGGGCATTGGACATGGCCCGGGCAGGAAGGCAAGCCGCGCACCGTTACCGTGCTCACCAATTGCCCCACCGTGGAATTGTTCCTGGGCGGCAAATCACAAGGCATCCGAAAGGGCGATAACCCCATGCACTGGACTGTCAATTACGAACAGAGCCCTTTGAAGGCTGTTGGCGCTTGTGGAGGCCGTGAGCTAACGGACGAGCTGCGTCCTGCTGGTCCACCCGCCAAGATCGAAATTGAAGCGAGTCCGCGCACGATCGAGGTCATTCACACCGACGTCAGTGAACTCACCGTCAGCATTCGCGACGCGCATGGCACGCTGGTTCCACTTTCCGGAGTAGTTCGTTTCGACGCGGCAGGCCCGGGAGTGCTGCGGGGCATCGGCGGGGTACCGACGGTGAAAATTGCCGCCGGCTTGGGCCGGATCATTTTACAAACCGGGACGACGCCTGGAGAGATAGCGGTCACGGCACATTTCGAAAATCTGCCGCCGGCTTCGGCGGCGGTCATCGCAAAATGAGCCAGTTGCCCATGAGGACGCTCGATGACTACCATCAGGCTGTGTGTGAATTTAGTGAGGTTTCGCGAGGAATAGAGCATTGATAAATCAACAACACCTGGCACGGAAGCTTTCACGTCCTTCGATCCTGATTCCCAATGTCTTATTGTTGGCCGTCTTTCTGTTTTCCGCACGTCCAGCGCGTTGCGTGACGTGGTCGACACTCTTTACGGCTCAGGATGTGCGCGACCATCTTTCAACCGAGCAAGGGCGGCAGCAAGCGCTGGAATTCTGCCGCAAAATGGGCATCACCAAGGTCTACATTGAAACTTTTCGCGGCGGCTACCAGGCCGACGAGGCCACGCTCAAGTCAGCGCGTGATTTTTTTCGCCAGGCCGGACTGGAAGTTTCCGGCTGCGTCACCACCGTGAATGTCGGCAAGCCTTCAAGCGGCGGCCCGCATTGGGTTTGCTATACGAATCTTCCCACGCAGGAACGCCTGGAGGCCATTTTCCGCTTCACCGCCGGATTGTTTGACGAAATCATGATTGACGATTTCTTCTGCACGGATTGCCAGTGTTCGGAATGTGCGGCGGCGAAAGGTTCGATGAGTTGGGACCAGTATCACGAAAAGTTGATGCTGCAAGTCAGCCGCGACCGGGTTCTAGGCCCAGCGCACGCAGTAAATCCCCGCGTCAAAGTCATCATCAAGTTTCCCCAGTGGTACGACCGCTTCCAGGAGCGGGGGTATGTGCCGGACAAGGAAGCGGCGATTTTCGATCGCATCTGGGTGGGCACGGAGCTGCGCGATCCGGCCTCCGACCACTGGGGCAATAAGCAGCAATACGAGGGCTATTTCATCTACCGCTGGCTCAGCGAAGTGGGCGGGGCCAAGACGGGTGGGGGATGGTTCGATCCCTTCGGCACAACCCCCACGCTTTATTTGGACCAGCCTTTGACTACAATTCTTGCGGGCGCGCGCGAGGTGTTCCTCTTCCACTATGGCGCTCTGACTTCGCCGGAGTACGCGGCCCAGGCCGAGGCTCTGGCGGCGCGGCGTGAACAATACGACAAACTGGCCACTTACGTTTCAGGCTGGAGCGGTATTGCCACCTACAAGCCTGTCTCAAGCGATCCGGGCGACGAGGCCTACATCCTCGATGAAATCGGCATGCTGGGAATTCCGGAGTCGCCGACCTCGCACTTTCCCGAAGGCGCGCGCGCTGCAATCTTTACGACTCAGGCGCTGGGAGATGCGGAGCTCGTGCCCAAACTGGTGCGCATGCTGGCGGCCGGCGGCACCGCCTTCATCAGCCAGCCGCTTGCGCACCGGCTGAATGGTGATCCGCGCCTGCCCACCGCCGCGCCGCTGAACCTCGAAAAAGATCAGCTTGTGAAAACCGTGGAGGAAGGGGGCGGCAAGCTCGTCATTTTCTCCGACGCCTTGCCGCACCTGACGCACGTGGATGGGCAGAATCGCGTGGAGCAGCTCACGCCCGAGCTCCGTGACGCCCTCCAGGAATTGCGGAGTCAGGTGGCCGATTTCACCGTCACATTGATCAATGCGCCCCCTCGGGTTGCGGTGTTTCCGCTGGGGAAACACGTTGCGGTGGTGAACTATACGGAACTGCCCGTCACTTGCCGCCTGAGCGGCGTCGCCATTGCACACGAGTTGAAACAACTTGATGCCCTCGATGGCGCGGAGCTTGGGCCGGACGGCGCGACCCTTCGGCTGCCGCCTCATGCGGCCCTGGTCGTTGAGCCAGCTGACTGAACTTGAATTTGTTCCTGAAAGAACCCGGATGCACATCCTGGACATCGGCTGCGGAAAGAACAAACAGGTGGCGGGCGCGATCGGGCTGGACCGCCAGCCGGGCTCGGACGCCGATATTCTCTGCGACCTTGCGACCTTCGCCTGGCCGCTGTGCGATTCCTGTGCCGATAAAGTCTATCTTTCCCATTTTATCGAGCACCAGCCGGACGTCCTTCGCGCCATGGCGGAAGTGCATCGCATCTCGAAGCCCGGCGCCGAGGTGATTATGGTGACGCCGCACTTCAGCTCGATGGATTCCTACACGGATCCCACCCACCTTGTGCACCTGGGCATCCACAGTTTCGATTACTTCGCGCAGGAAAGCTTTGCGAATTTCACCTACGGTGCCGGCGGATTCCGGATTCTCGAACGCCGGCTGACCTTTGGCCATAACTTCCTGCTGGATAACCTGGGGCGGATGATTGCGGGGATTTCGACGGACTTTTACGAAAAACACTTCGCCTGGATTTTCCCTGCCCGTAACATTTACTGCCGCCTCTCGGTAATCAAGTAATTTGACGAAAACACTTGGCAACCCTACACCTATTCTGATAATTCTAATAGGTTGAGTGCGCTTGTAAAAACCCCAGCAGGGTGGCGGTCGCAAGGCTCGCCGTTGAATTTGTTTTTTCAAATTCACCTTAAGACCCACATCGACAAGATGGGCTGAAGGATCGCAAGCGGATGAATATCCTTGGGAGCGGGAAGGATGGTTCTTCATGATCGAAGTTGAAAACCTCACGAAGCAATACGGCCCCACGGTGGCCGTCTCCGGAGTCAGTTTCAACGTGCAAAAGGGTGAAGTGCTGGGCTTTCTCGGCCCGAACGGCGCTGGGAAGACAACAACCATGCGTGTGATCACGGGATTCCTTCCGCCCACCGAGGGGAAAGTCCGTGTGGCGGGTTTCGACGTGGCAGAAGAGCCCCTGGAAGCGAAGCGGCGGACCGGCTATTTGCCCGAATTGCCGCCGGTCTATCCGGACATGACCGTGGTGGAGTATCTGGCCTTTGTTGCCAGAATTAAAGGTGTATCGCGCCGCGATATAAAGATGCGTTTGGACGAAACCGTGCAGAAGTGCGCAGTAGGGGACGTGCGTTACCGCCAGATCGGAAAACTCTCCAAAGGTTACCGGCAACGCGTCGGTCTTGCTCAGGCCCTCATTCACAACCCTGAAGTGCTGGTTCTCGATGAGCCGACGGCGGGCCTTGACCCCAAGCAAATCATTGAGACGCGCGACCTGATCAAAGGATTGGAAGGGCAGCACACGATCATTTTGAGCACGCACATCCTGCCGGAGGTTTCGAAAACCTGCCAGCGGGTGGTGGTGATCAATTCCGGGCAGATTGTGGCGGTCGGAACGCCGGATGAACTTACCCGCCGGCTGCAAGGATTTGAAACCGTCCTCGTCACCGTCGAGGGTCCGGCGGCGGCCATCATCGAGAAATTTCAGCGCGTCGCGGGAGTGAATTGGGTGGAACCGCGCGAATCGCACGACAGTCGAGTGACTTTGGAAGTCCACTCCGAAAAGGAAAAGGATGTGCGTGCGGAATTGGCGCGCGCCACGGTGGAATCCGGCTGGAAGTTGTTTGAACTCAAGACCAGTGGCTTGAGCCTTGAGGAAATCTTCCTCAAGCTCACCACCAAAGATCTGGGCGAAGAGGCCGCGGCAAAATCCGAGAAAGCGGTGAATTAACTGCCTTTGGCGGAACTTGAAATTCGAAGCGCGATATTCGGCGGATACATTGCGAATTTCGGATTTCGAATTTTCGAGTCTCGCCGCTGACGGGAAAGGAAACTCATAATGCGAAATGTAATGGCGGTGGCGGGAAAGGAATTGCGGGCATATTTCCATTCGCCCATCGCCTACCTGGTGATGACCGTCTATACAGCGATCTGCGGTTTTGTTTTTTACAGCTCCACCGCTTTTTTCGCCCTGCAATCCTTTCGGATGGAAGCGCAGGGTGGAATGGGCATGCCGGCCCTCAGCATCAATGAATACATCATCCGGCCCATCCTGGGCGGAGTGCTCACGGTGGTGCTGCTCTTCCTGATCCCGCTCATTACCATGAGGCTTTATGCGGAAGAAAAGCGCTCCGGGACGATCGAGCTTCTGCTCACCTCGCCGCTCACGGACATGGAAATCATTCTGGGGAAATTTCTCGGCTCCCTCTTCCTGTTTGCGGTTCTGGAAGCATTGACCTTTGGCTACTTTGGTGTTTTATACATTTACGGAAACCCCAACGCCAAGCCGCTGATTGCCAACGCGCTGGGTCTGCTGCTTTACGGCGCGGCCCTGCTGGCCCTAGGCATGTGGTTTTCCACATTTACAAAAAATCAAATCATCGCCGGCGCAGTGGGTCTTGCGGTATTCCTCATCCTTTACCTCCTCGATTGGGTAAGCGCCTTTTCGCAGAGCACGGTCGGGCAGGTGGCGTCATACATCGCCCTGACCACGCATTTTGATAATTTCTCCAAGGGGGTTATCCAATTGAGTGACGTCGTGTACTACCTTTCAGTCATCATTCTGGGAGTTTTCCTAACCGCGCGCTCTGTGGAAGCGCTGAAAGGGAGGCCGTAGCCATGGCCTGGAAAGATCGCATCGCTGGCCGCAGCGGACAGCAGGTTCTGTCAGGAGCGAATTTTGCCCTTTACACGGTAATTGTGATTGCCCTCATCGTGCTGGTGAATTGGTTCGTGAATAACCACCAGAAGCAATGGGATTTGACTCCCAACAAGAAGTACAGCCTCTCCCAACAAACGCGCAAGATCCTGAATGGCCTCAAGGCTTCAGACCGGGAAGTAACCATCTACGCTTTCGACCGCGAGCGGAATTTTGGCGAGGAGCGTGATGTGCTGGGGATGTATGGCTCCGTATCGAACCTCGTCAAGGTTAAATACGTCGATCCGGACCGCCAGCCTGCTCTGGCCAAGGAATTTGGCGTGCGCAGCTACGGAACGGTTGTAGTTTCCTCCGGCGAGCGCCATATGGAGGCGCAGGGGACAACTGAGGAGGGGATCACCAACGCCTTGGTGCGCGTGCTTAAAGGGCAGAGGCTCGCATGCTTCATCACGACGCATGGGGAACGCAGTCTGGATGGGACGGACTCTGATGGTTACAGCCACTTCAAGTCCCAGTTGGGCGATGAGAATTACCAGACCCAGGCACTTCCCTTCCTGCAAAAGTTGGAAATCCCCAACGACTGCACGATGGCGGTGATCGCCGGGCCGCAGAACGATTATCTTCCCCCCGAAATCGACGTCATCAACAAATATCTCCGTGACGGTGGCCGCGTGCTCGCCATGCTCGATGCCGGCGTCGAACTTCCGAACCTATCCAAGATGCTGGCGGATTGGGGGGTGACGCCCCGCAACGATCTGGTAATCGACGAAAACCCCGTGGCGCAGATCTTTGGCACAAAGCCTTACATGCCGCTGATCATCAAATATGGAACCAATCCCATCGTTAAGCCCCTCGAGGGGCGCGCCACGCTCTTTCCCCTCTCCCGTTCTTTTGAGATGGTCAAGGATTCCAAGCCCGGCATCAGCGATGACTCGCTCTGCGAGACTTCCGGCGACAGTTATGGCGTCACCGATTGGAATCCCAAGATCGAGGAGATCCAATTCCGGCCCGCTAAAGACATAAAGGGCCCCCTCACCGTAGCCGCGTCGGGAACGGTTTCGGGGTCAGGAGAAAAAAAGTCGGAGGGGCGGTTCGTGGCCCTGGGGACCTCCCTGATTGCGGCGAACACTTTCTTAAATTTTCAGAGCAACCGCGATTTCATCATGAACTCAATCGATTGGCTGTCCGCGGATGAGGATCTCATATCCATTCGACCCACGCCGCCGGAATCCCAGCACCTGAATATGAATGAGGAACAGATGCGGCGGCTTCTCATTCTGGGCGTGTTCGGCATCCCCATCCTGATCATTGTGGCGGGCACGCTGGTTTGGTGGCAGCGCCGCTGAAGATTGGTGAAATGCGGAAATTCCTGCAAGCATCGTGCGGTGGAGATGAAGAAGAAAAAATTTCTAAATACCCTCATTGCCCTGGCGGTTCTCGCCTGCACCTGGGCTGCATTTACGTATTATGACAAGCACAAGGCCAGCGAGAAACCTGCGGTCGAGACCCCGACTGCGGCGAAGATATTTTCGCTCGATGCGAAGAATATTGAATCCATCACTTTCAAGCCTCACGATGGAAACGCCTTCACCTGCCGGCGGGAAAACGGCAAGTGGGTGATTGCCGATCCTCGGCAATTGCAAGCGGACCAGGCTAATCTCTCCGGCGTACTCAACACCTTGACCACCGCTACGGCGGACGAAGTGGTTGACGCGCATCCCGCGAATTTGAAGGACTACGGCCTTGACCCTGCCAGCTATGAGCTGGACCTCACTACCAACGCCAAGCCTCAATCCTTCACCCTTCTGCTCGGCGACGACACACCCACGAGCGGCGGTTTGTATGCGCAGGCCAGTGGTAACCCTCAAGTTTTCACTCTGGCGAGTTATATGAAGACGTCGCTGGAAAAGACCATGTTCGACCTTCGCGACCGCCGCGCCCTGACCCTGGATACCGACCAGCTCCAGAAAATCGGCGTGGAATTCAAGGGAACGAGCTGGACCCTGGGAAAAAATCCTGAGGGCATCTGGGACCTCGTTCTCCCGCCCCCCGTGCGCGCGGACCGCTTCACCGTGGATGGCTTGGTCAGCCAGTTGCGGGGACTGACCATGCAGAGCATCGCCGCGGAGGACAAGAAGAAAAACGACGAGTATGGGTTTGGCGCGCCGGAACTCCGCCTCCAATTGACGGCCGGCGACGGAACACAAACCCTTGTGGTGGGGAGGAAAGACAAGGATTCGGATCGATACTTCGCCATGAACTCCGCGCTCGATCCGGTGTTCACGCTGAATTCCGATTTCGTTACCCAGTTCAAGAAGAATCCCGCAGACCTGCGCGAAAAGGACCTGTTTTCCTATTCCTCCTTCGACGTGAAGCACGTAGAAGTGGATACTCCCAAAGGACATTTTGTTTTCGACCAGCAGGGCGGCAAGTGGAAAGAAACCGCGCCCAAGGCGAAGGACGTTACCTCCGAAAAGATGGACACTTTCCTTACCGACCTCCGTGACTTGCGCGTGGATTCGTTCCCCAAGGCAGGAAGTCTCGCGGATTTCGGCCTCAGCAAGCCGCCCTACCGGTTCAGCGTCCGGTTCGGCGACAAGAACACCACGGAGACTGTTGAGGCGGCAATCTCCGGTGATCACGTTTACATTCGAAGGGCCACAGACCCGTTGCCCGGCGAGATTTCCAAGTCCGCATTGGACGGTGTGGAAAAATCCTTGGGCGACCTGTAGAAATCAGTCCAACTCAACATCCAAGCAAAAAGCCAGTAACGAAATACGCCCCGAACCTCGCGTTGCACTTTTTCCATTCTTACCGGTTCTTCCAAACCGGCTTGC
>JASHTZ010000015.1 GCA_030040295.1 Terriglobia bacterium
ATCGATTGCGGAATTGCTGGAGAATGTTGCGCGCGAAGTGGCGGCAGGCTATCAGCGGATTAAAGTGAAGGTCAAGCCGGGGTGGGACGTGAACGTGCTCGAGGCCATTCGCGCGCGCTTTCCGCGGATTCTGTTGATGGCCGATGCGAACAGCGCATACTCGCTGGCGGACATCACCCACTTGAAGGAATTCGACCGCTTCAACTTGATGATGGTGGAGCAGCCCCTCGGCTGGGATGATCTGCTGGACCACGCCAAGCTTCAGAGGGAGATTGCCACGCCAATCTGCCTGGATGAGTCGATTCACACAGCGGACGACGCGCGCAAGGCGATTGAAATTGGCGCGTGCAAGATCATCAACATCAAGCTTGGCCGTGTAGGCGGATTCACCGGGGCACGCGCCCTCCATGACGTGTGCCGCGCCCGCAATGTGCCCGTGTGGTGCGGGGGCATGCTGGAATCCGGAATCGGCCGGGCACACAATATCGCCATGTCGGCGCTGCCGGGATTCACGCTGCCGGGGGACGTCTCGGCGAGCAAACGCTACTGGAGCGACGACATTATCGAACCCGAAGTTACCGTGAGCACGCGCGGGACGATTCGCGTTCCCCAGGCCGCGGGCTTGGGTTATTCCCCGAGGTTAGCCCAAATCGAAAAGTTGACGGTGCGGAAGGAGTCGTTTGAGTAGCGTTTCTCCGATTGCGCCTGCAAACGCTCCGGCGCAGACCAACCACGCCCGCATGCACCTGCTGATGCTGCTCGTCGTGGAGTGCTGGGCCTGCAATATCATTGCCGGAAAGGAAGCCTTAACGGGATTCGGCTCCTTGTCGCTCGCGCAATTGCGCGTGCTGGGCGCGGCAGTCATTTTTCTGCTTGCATCTCTGGCAACAGGACGGCTGCGCGACCTCCGGCTGTCACGCCGCGAATGGCTTCTGCTCGCGGCGGCCGCGGCGAACGGCATTGCGCTGAATCAACTGACTTTCATTGGCGGCATGGCGCTCAGCACGGTCACTCACACGGCTTTGATTACGGCCTTGGGGCCGGTGATGGTCCTGGCGATTACCGTGGTCATGCACCTCGAAGCACTGACCACCTGGAAAGTCGCCGGCATGGTGATTGCTTTCGCCGGGGTCGGGTTTTTGACTGCCGACAAGCCCGTTCAGGGGAACGGTGGACATCTGCTCGGCGATTTCATTCTGGTCATCAGCACGCTGGTTTTTGCGATTTACATCGTCCTTTTGAAGGAAGTAGCGGACAAATTCGATACTCTCACTCTGAACACAATCATCTTTGCTCTAGGCGCCGTGATGATGATCCCATTTTGCACCCGTGCCGTTCTCGTCACAAACTGGTCCGCCCTTAACCTGGAAGCGTGGTGGGGTTTGGTGTTCCTCATCGTTTTCGGTTCTGTGCTTCCGTATTTGCTTTTCGCCTATGTTTTGACGGGTCTGTCGGCCTCGCGTGCCGCCGCCTTCAATTATTTGCAACCGGTCATCGCCAGCGGTCTGGGTATCTGGATTTTTTCTGAACGGATAACCTCCAAGGTGCTGGTCGGCGGCAGCCTGATTCTGGCCGGGGTCTACCTAACCGAACGCGAGCGGGGCGAGGATAAAGGCCGCGCCACTGTTCCTCACACCGTCTGAACAGCCCCGGATGACGCTCAGTTGAAACCCTGCCGGCCCTGCGGATGAAATGAGCAAACGAATCGCGCTGATTCCCGGTGATGGAATTGGGCCGGAGGTGATCCGGGTGGCGGAACAGGTTCTGGCAACCCTGGCCGCATCTCGCCGCTTGCCGGTCGATTGCAAAACGTTCGACTGGGGCGCTGAGAAGTATCTTCGTGAGGGTATCGCCCTTCCTGCCGGGGCCATTGAAATGCTTCGGCGGGATTTTGATGCCGTATTGATCGGCGCGCTGGGTGATCCGCGCGTTCCTTCGAACCGGCACGCCGCGGAAATTCTGCTAGGCATTCGCTTCGGGCTCGACCTCTACGTTAACCAACGCCCCGTCAAATTGCTCGATGCGCGTCTGTGCCCGCTGAAATCGGTTGTGGAGAAGGACGTGAATTTTGTCGTGTTCCGCGAGAACACCGAGGGCGCCTATGCAGGAGTTGGCGGAAATTTCAAGCGCGACACACCGGACGAAGTCGCTGTTCAAGAGGACGTCAACACGCGCAAAGGCGTGGAACGCATTCTGATTTATGCCTTCGAATACGCTGCGCAGCGAGGCCTGAAGAAAGTCTGCATGAGCGATAAATCCAATGCCATGCCCTACGGTCATGGCCTGTGGCAGCGTACTTTTGCTGATGTCCGCAGGCGATTCCCGCAGATCGGGGCGCAGCACCTTTACGTTGACACACTGGCCATGGAAATGATTCGCAAACCTTCCCAGTTTGAGGTGATCGTCACTTGCAATCTGTTCGGCGACATCCTGAGCGATCTTGCCGCGGCATTATTGGGCGGGCTTGGCGCGGCGCCCTCTGCCAACTTGCACCCTGGAAGCATCTCGATGTTCGAGCCCGTCCATGGATCGGCGCCGGGAATTGCTGGCAGGAATCTGGCCAACCCCATGGCAGCAGTTCTAACGGCCGGCATGATGTTGGATCACCTGGGCTATTCGGAAGAGGCAACGCAAGTTGAAAAAATCGTAGCGGAAGCGATTCATCAAGGGATGACGACCCCGGATTTCGGCGGGCGATTCGGAACTCGCGAGGTGGGGAATTGGATTTGTCAGAGGCTCTGAGGCACAAGGCGAAAAGAAGCATTGTATGGCATCAATAGGCCGTTTCGATGACTGCACCCCGGCGCTGCGGCCTCAATAGAAGTGCCAGCAGCGCGCCCGCGGCAAATCCTCCAATGTGCGCCCACCAGGCAACACCTCCCGCCGCTGCGGATTGGATCGAGAGCATTTGAAATCCTGCCACAAACTGAATCAGGAACCAGTAGCCGAGAAGCAGGATGGCGGGAACCTGGACGGTCCAGAAAAAGATGAAAAGTGGAATCAACGTGGTGATGCGCGCTCCGGGATAGCAGACAAAATAAGCGCCCAGGACGCCGGCAATGGCTCCGCTGGCCCCGATCGTTGGAACACGCGATTGCGGACTCACAATGATCTGCGTCGCGGCGGCGACCAATCCGGAGATCAGATAAAGCATAAGGTAGGAGAAATGTCCGAAGCGGTCTTCAATGCTGCGTCCAAACACGAAGAGGAAAAGCATATTGCCGAGTAGGTGCAGCCACCCGCCGTGCAAAAACATGGAAAGGATGAGCGGCAGGGCGGTCTTGCTCGCGGGAAGGGAACGCAAGGCGGCGGGCGAATAACGTGCCGGAACCAAACCGTATTCCAGAATGAAGCGGTTCAGGTGCGAGCCAAGAGAAAGTTCCAGAAAAAATGCCCAGCAGTTGATAACAATCAAGAGCAGCGTAAATGCCCAGAAGGTGCGACGGCGGATGTGGTCGGTTAGAGGGATCGGGACCATGCCAGGTCATTTTACCGTGCGGAGTCTGCGACTGCCCACCGTAAAAGCATGCTCGCCGTCTTGCCAAGGGCGAGCATGCAATTCCGGTGGGCAATTTCGATTCGAATTATGTCCCGAGGATTCTCCGCCGGTCCTTTTTTGATCGCGCCGTCGCAGTTAATTGAACTCAAGCACCTCGCTTGATCCTTTGAAGCGGATTTCCCGGATATTCCGTGTGCCATCCGGCATCTCGTCGTACATGACCTCGTCGGAAGGGTATTTGTACCCGCGGTCCACGAGTTTTCCCTCGGCGGTCCCGACCACTTTCCCCTCTTTCAAAAATGTAATTGTGGCTTCGGGACTGTGAGTTTGCCATTGGACGTTGTAGCTCCCCGTGGCGAGGTGCGTTCCGGCCACCATGGCATTGAAATGCAGAACCATGCTCTTGAGGTCTTTCGATTTCGCCTGTGCGCCTACAGCGGCCGTAAGAGCCAGCACAACGGTCAGCGATTGCAATATCCTTCTCAATTTCATATCCATCCTCCTCTTATTCAATGTTGATCTGAGGAAATGATTCTGGCGATTTTGGCTGCGGAATCAGATGGAGCGCTCGCGGGATTGAAAGAACCTTCCCTTGAACTTAGTTCTGATGCGCCCCTAAAATCAGGCGGGGTTAAATGAAAAGACGGGAAGTCGAAGGGCTCCACGTGTTTTCTCCGGGACCGTCGTTGCTCAGGCCGCCAAACCGTCGGCAGCGGCAGTCCATTTAACCCCG
>JASHTZ010000107.1 GCA_030040295.1 Terriglobia bacterium
CCGCCGCCCGATCCGAGGTCGAGGACTGTTTCCCCCGGATGCAATTTCGCGAGCGCCGTGGGATTGCCGCAACCGAGCGACGCCTGCACTGCCTCCTGCGGCAATTCTCCGGTTTGGGCCGTGTCGTAAAGGTCGGACGTAATGGGGTCGCAGCAAGCGTCCGTGGCGGCTGGCGCGGAGCCACAACACGAGCTTCCGCCTGCGCCCACGCGCAGAGCCGCCTGCCCGTACTTCTCTTTCACCACATCCTTTATTTCCATGGGTACTCCTTTTCGCTTTAAGTGTTCGCCGCAACGAACTCGGTCACCCGTTCACGGATTTCGTCCCGGGCACGGCGGACCAGAACGCGATGCTCCTCGCGAGTCCGCGCACGAGAAGGGTCCTCGATCAGCCACGTCTGCCGCCAGATGGCGCCGGGGAAAATTGGACATGTCCGCTCGGCCTCGCGGTCGCAGAGAGTAACCAGATAGGACATGCGCTCGCGTAACAACGGATCGACTTTCTTAGGCCGATATTCCGATATGTCGATGCCCACCTCCCGCATCGCCGCCACTGCCTCGGGGTCGAGCGCTGAGGTGATTTCCGCGCCCGCGCTTAAAACTTCAAACTGCTCCCCAGCCATTTCGCGCAGAAAGCCTTCGGCCATTTGGGTGCGGCAGGAATTTCCGCTGCAAAGAAACAGAACTTTGGGTTTGAGCATGGATACCTCACTTGCACAGGCGCACAATCGCCTGCGGTTCAATCGCCTTGTTGCGCGTGCAGCACTCCGCGTAAAGGAAGCCCAGGAGCTCGCTCAAAACCTCCGTATCCGCCGAGTACCACAGATAGGTGCCTTCCCGCCGCACCTTTACCAGGCATTCGTTTTTCAACTTGTCGAGATGGTGGGAAAGCGTGGAGGCCGGAATTCCCAGCTCGTCCGCGATATCCCGCACCACCATGCCGTCGGGGTGCGCCGAAAGCAGCAAGCGCATGATGCGCAGTCGCGGCCCGGTCCCCATAGCCGAGAACATATCGGCAAAGCGGGTGATCTCGTCTTCCGTCGGTTTCGGTGTCATGATTCCATAATTCTACAGAAATCGAAATATAAACGCAAGCAAGAATGCGGATCGCTGGCTGGCGCAGACTCCTGGGGTTGGGAGCCTGCGATCCCGAAGGGACGTCTAATCTCGATATCCCTAGGTGCATGTAGCCGGAGATTCTTCTTTCCTCGCAACCCGATGTGCGCCGATCTTCCTGATAGGCTAGTATAGAAGCCTCTCACCACGGAGACCCCAGAGAATGACTGCTTCGTGGCTCTCGGTGCGCGCTGTGGTGAAAGCTTGCGTTCGGGAACCAACAATGGCGCCCATCCGAAGCCGAAGCTTGGCCTCAAATCCTGACCCGGAACACTCCACTTCCAAAACCAGAATCCAGGTGTATAATGCCCGCTCCCGGCAAGCTTAAATCCCAGGACGACGACAAGAGGAGAGCCATGAAACGGACGCTTTTGGTTTTGGCCACCGTCTTTCTACCCGCAATCCTTCTGGCGCAGGAGCCCGCCGCTGCTCCGCAATCGTCGCAGCGACGCTCCTCCGAGCAATCACCGCAATCCGAACGCGCACAGCGCGAGGAGCGCATGCGCCCGGCCCAACAACCTTCCGCCCCGCCTTCCACACCTGAACCCACCCAGCCAGGAGGGGGCGGAGGTGAAGGCGCGCGGGCATTTCATTTCGATATGACCGAGGTTCCTCCCGTGGTGACGCACCACGAAATTCACCTCGGGGGCGGCACGTTGTCCTACACGGCCACGGCCGGCCGCATGCCCATCAAGGACATGGAAGGCCGGATTGAAGCGGAAATGTTCTACGCCGCCTACACGCTCGACGGCACTGACCCGGCTACGCGTCCCCTGACTTTCGCCTACAATGGCGGCCCGGGTTCGGCCAGCATCTGGCTGCACATGGGTGCGCTCGGTCCGCGCAAAGTTGTGCTGGAGCCGGACGGGCGACTGCCTCCGTCGCCCTATCGCCTGGAGGACAATCCCAACACGCCACTGGACAAGACCGACCTGGTGCTGGTGGACGCCATCGGCACGGGCTACAGCCGCCCCGCGGACCAGGCGGCCGCGCGCAAATACGAGAACCTGCACGGCGACCTTGCCGCCTTCGCCGAGTTCATCCGCATGTACATCTCGCGCAACGAGCGCTGGTCCTCGCCGCTCTACCTCTTTGGCGAAAGCTATGGCACCACGCGTTCCGCAGGCCTGGCCGGATTTCTGAACGATCACGGGATCAACCTGAACGGCATCGTGCTGCTCTCCACCGTGCTGAACTTTGAAACTTTGGAGGCCTCGTTTACCAACGACGTGCCTTATCCGCTGCTTCTGCCGTCGTTCACCTCCATCGCCTGGTATCACAAGAAACTGCCGCCCGACCTGATGAAGGACCCCAATCGCGCGCGGCAGGAATCGATGGATTTTGCCGAGGGCGAGTACACCAAGGCCCTTGCCGAGGGCGACTCGATGAGCGCCCAGGAACGGCAGGACGTCATCGACAAGCTGAACCGCTACACGGGCATCTCGAAGGAAGTGATCGTGTGGGCCAACCT
This sequence comes from Terriglobia bacterium, assembly GCA_030040295.1. Taxonomy (GTDB): domain Bacteria; phylum Acidobacteriota; class Terriglobia; order UBA7540; family UBA7540; genus Bog-366. Next base: position 2,587 of record JASHTZ010000107.1, read on the forward strand.
GCGCTTGAACGTGCAGATCTTCACGCACTACCTGCTGGCCGATCAACTCCTGCGCGTGGGGCGTTACGACGGGCGCTTCTCCGGGCCCGATCCCGACGGCTTCATGAACACGCGCTTCTTCGATCCTTCCAGCGCCGAAACCGGGCCGCCGTTCACCA
>JASHTZ010000108.1 GCA_030040295.1 Terriglobia bacterium
TAGACTGATTCATCATGTCCTTCCTCACGCACCTTGAATGCCCACGCTGTTCGAAGCGATATTCCACCAAGGAGGTACACAACCTGTGCGAATGCGGTTCGACGCTGTTTGCACGATATGACTTGAAGCGGACATCGGGCACGGTAAGTCCGCAGGCGCTGAAATCTCGAGCCCCTGACTTGTGGAGATACCGCGAAGTGCTGCCGGTCGAGAGTGATGCTTCAATCATCTCCCTGGGCGAAGGATTTACCCCGCTCTTTCATGCGCGCCGGCTGGGCGACCTGCTCGGCCTGCCCAACCTCTACTTGAAGGACGAATCGCAGAATCCCACCGGGTCGTTCAAGGCGCGCGGCATGGCCGTGGCGGTGAGCAAAGCGCACGAGCTGGGAATCCGCCGGCTGGCCGTTCCCTCGGCGGGAAATGCTGGCGGCGCCATGGCGGCTTACGCGGCAAAGGCAGGCATGGAGGCTACGATCTTCATGCCGGAAGGCACGCCGCTCGCCAATCGCCTGGAATGCGCTTTGCACGGTGCGAAAACCACGCTCGTCGCAGGAAGCATCAGGGATTGCGCACGGGTGATGCGCGAGTCTTTGGCAGGGGGGGACTGGTTTGATTTATCCACCTTGCGTGAGCCCTATCGGCTGGAAGGCAAAAAAACCATGGCTTACGAGGTTTTTGAGCAACTCGAGGGCCGCTTGCCCGACGCCATGATTTATCCTACCGGAGGCGGCACCGGACTGATCGGGATGTGGAAAGCCTTTGACGAAATGCAGGAGCTTGGATGGATTGGCCGGCACCGCCCGCGCATGTTCTCCGTCCAAGCCCAGGGTTGCGCGCCTATGGTTCGGGCATTCGCTGCGGGAGCTGAGGTGGCAGAGGAGTGGAAGGATCCTGAAACGCTTGCATCCGGCCTTCGCGTCCCCGCGGCGATCGGCGATTTCCTGATTCTGCGCGCGGTGCGCAGCAGCCGAGGCGCGGCGCTGGCGGTTTCTGACACGGACATGCTGAGGGCAGTGCGCGAAATCGCCGAGACCGAAGGATTGATCACATCGCCCGAAGGAGCGGCGACTCTCGTGGGACTGAAGAAGCTGCTGGCCGATGGTTTTCTGGGAGGGCATGAATCCGTTGTGCTCTTTCTTACCGCAACCGGATTCAAATATATGGAGGTCCTTGAGCAATTGGACTAGAAACTGCTATGGCTCACACCGAACGGCTCTACTACAGCGACTGTTATTTGAAGGAATTCACTGCAAATATCCTACGCATTGAAGATGACCCGCGGGGAATGCGAGTCTATCTTGACCGATCGGCGTTCTATCCAGAATCGGGAGGGCAGCCCTCGGACCGCGGCGAGTTGGCCGGCGTCCAATTGCTGGATGTCGTCGACGAAGGCGAGGAAGTAGCTCACATTCTTGTGACCCGGCCGGCCGGAGATTCCGTCCAAGGGAAAATCGATTGGGCGCGACGCTTCGACCACATGCAACAGCACACGGGGCAGCACATTCTTTCCGCGGCGTTTGAAAGTTCCGCCGGCAACAAAACCGTGTCATTTCACCTGGGTGTGGAAAGCTCCACGATCGATCTTGATTCTGACCGCGCCGGCGCGAAACAGATTGAGGCAGCGGAGGAGCTGGCTAACCGCATAGTGTTTGAAAATCGCCCCGTGACGGTTTCGTTCCTCTCCGTCACAGAGGTCCAGAAATTGGATCTGCGCAAGCCGACGGAACGCGAGGGAGAGATTCGCCTGGTGGAGGTTGAGGGATACGATCGTTCTGCCTGCGGAGGGACGCACGTCAGCCGCACGGGCGGAGTTGGAAACATCAACGTTCGCAAGATTGAGCGAGCCAAGGGCCTGACGCGCGTGGAATTCGTGTGCGGCGGCCGGGCGCTGCGCAGGGCGCGACTGGACTTCTGCATTTTGAGCGAAGCCGCGCGAGGATTTTCCACCGGACTCGAGAGTGTTCCCGAGATGATTGCGAAGCAGGCGCAGGAGCTGCGCGAGGCCGAAAAATCACAGCAAAAGTTGGCGGAGGAACTGGCGGAATCGGAGGCCGCACAGTTGTGGCAGCGGGCTGATGAGAGGAATGGAGCGCGCATCGTTCGTCGCCTCTTTGAATCTTCTGAAGGCAAGCGAGCCAGGCTGACGGCGCACGCCGTAAGCAGGTATCCCGGGGGCGTCGCGTTGATTGGAGTCAGGGGAACACCGACAGCCTTATTCTTCGCGCAGACTCCTGGCGGGAAGGCGAACCTGTCGGATGTCCTCAAGCAGACGCTGGCAAAATTCGGTGGCAAAGGCGGCGGAAACAGGGATTTCGCCCAGGGTGGCGGCTTGCCGGAGAATCAGATTGAACCTGCCCTGAGCTTTGCGGAGAGCCTGCTGTCTTGAAGCTTGGCGCTGTTTCGCCCGGCGTGTTATATTCTGTCTGGTTGCATTGCAAGTGGGCGCGTAGCTCAGTTGGGAGAGCGCGGCGTTCGCAACGCTGAGGTCGAGGGTTCGAATCCCTTCGCGTCCACCATGAATTTTCACGACCGCTCCCTTACGGTATAATCCCGAACTGCCGGTGGTGTCTGTAAGAGTACCCGTGCTGGCAGGCCCGGCCGATTGCCCATTCACCATGCAGTGTCCGAAATGTAAGACGGAAAATCCGGAAACCGCCAATTATTGCGTGCGCTGCCACGCGCCGGTGAAATATACCTGTCCATCCTGCAAGCACGTGCAACTCCAGGGCGGAACGTGCGAAAAATGCGGAGTTGATTTCGCCAAGTACGCAGCGATGCTGGTTTTTCAGGCCAAGGAAACCGCCCAGTCCCAGCGCACCAAGGCGCAGGGACGCACCGCGATCATCAAACAGATCATCCTCCTGCCCATTACCGGCGGACTTTCCCTTATCAAGTATTTTGCGGGAAAACTTCGGGACAGATAACCCCCTTCCGCGGGCGCTACGCATGCGTGCGAAAGGGGGATTCCTCGTAACAGGCTGGAGACCTTACCTCGTCGTCTGACTGGCGATATATCGCTTGGCCTTAGCCAGCAACTCCTTGGCTTGCGGCATGCTGTCGAGCGCTTTGAGCACCAGGGGATCGGTGCTCAATTCAATCTTGTCGGCGTCAGGTTTTCCGTAGATCAACTCGATCAACTTGTACCGGATGTGATCTTTAATGAACCCGAGGTTGGCGGTCATATCCACATCGGAAAGAGAAACCTTTTCCTTTCCCAGGAACTGTTTGAAATCATCCAACACAGCATCGGTGGTTTCAAAATCACTGGGGATAGTCTTGTGAACACCCAGATAGTACTTGGCGAAATCGAAGAAGACGTTGTGCTCCAGCAGCAGCTCCTGCGCCGGAGGGATTTTGGGCTCGGGAACCTCGACGTCAGGAGTAATTCCGCCACCGCCATAAACCTCGCGCCCGCCGTCGGTCAGCCGCACCTCAGCATGCGCGGGTTTGGTAAGCTCGGGGTGGTAGAAGTAATCGTAGAGTGAAACGTTTTGATAATCACGCTGGATCAGCCGCCCGCTGGGAGTGTAGTAGTGTGCAGTGGTGAGGGCGAGGCCGGTGTTCTCGCTCAATTGGTAGACGTTTTGAACCAGGCCTTTGCCGAAGCTGGGCTCGCCGATCACCAGCGCGCGGTCGTGATCCTGAAGGGCGCCGGTAACGATCTCTGACGCGCTCGCCGTCATGCGGTTGATCAGCACCACAATTGGAAATTCATTGCCATCCTCGCCGTGCGTGGCCCAATAGCGCTTCTCAGGGGAGTGCCGGCCGGAATGGTAGACAATCAATTGGTCCTTCTCGAGAAAGTGGTCGGACACTTCAACGGCCTCGGGAAGAACCCCCCCGGGGTTATCCCGCAGGTCCAGCACCAGTCCCTGCAAACCCTTTTCGTTGAGATTGTGCAGGGCGTCGGTTAGCTCGTCATTGGTGTTTTCGTCAAACTTGAGGATGCGAATGTAGGCGATGTTCGGCTGGATCATGAATGCGACGTCGACGCTTTGTGGGGAGATTTCGTCGCGAACGATGTCAAATTCCAGGGGCTGGTCGTACCCTTCGCGGATGACGGTGACGTGGACCTTGGTGCCCTTCGGACCCTTCAGCATTGCCGCCACCTGGTCAACCTTTAATCCCTCGGTGGGCGTGTTATTCACTTTGGCAATCATGTCGCCGGGGCGCAAGCCGACGCGAAATGCCGGTGAGCCTGGGATCGGGCTCTGCACATACGTTACGAGCCTGCCCAGCTTGCCCGGTAGCGTCTGAATCTGCATACCCACGCCGTAATATTTGCCCTCTTGGTCCTCGCGCATCAGGGCGAAGGTGCGCGGGTCAAAGAAATTCGAATGTGGATCCAGGGTGCGCAGAGCGCCGGGAATGGCCCCGATGGTGCTGTAGGGTGGGCCGTAGATGCTCTGGTCGGGGTCGATGGGGTCAGCGTAGTTCGCTTCGACGATATTGTAGACGCGGGTGAACGCGCTCAAGCTCGACTTGACGTCGGAATCGTCGCTACCGGCGGTGGCTTCAACCTGGCGTCCG
>JASHTZ010000109.1 GCA_030040295.1 Terriglobia bacterium
ATCCACCCAGCGCGTGCTGGATGCGCTTCTCCCCGCGCTCGCCCGGCGGGGGATTCCTGTATCATTTTCCCTCGCGGCTTTTGGGGGCAACCTGGATTCACTCGAGCTCTATCACGATGGCGCGCACCTTTCCGCAGCCGGCCACGTGTTCTACGCGGTGTACCTGCGCAGCCGGGTGGCGCGCGTGCTTTCAGGAAGGTAGCTGGCAATGGACATTCTGGGAATCAGCGCGTTCTACCACGATAGCGCCGCATGCCTGGTGCGCGATGGGCGCATCATTGCCGCCGCGCAGGAAGAGCGGTTCTCCCGCCGCAAACACGATGCGCGCTTCCCGATCCGCGCCGCCAGCTACTGCCTCTCGGAAGGAAAAGCGGCAAAGGCGGGAATCGATGCCGTCGCTTACTACGAGAAACCGCTCAGCAAGTTCGTGCGCATCCTCAGGTCGCATTTCGTCACGGCGCCGCACAACTGGGCAGCGTTCCGGCAGGCCATTCCGCTCTGGTTGCGCGAGCGATTGTGGATTCCCTACGTCATTGAACACGAGCTTGCACGCCTCGGATACGCGCGCCCGGCGAAGTTCGTCTACCCCGAGCACCACCAGTCGCACCAGGCGAGCGCCTTTTTCGCCTCGCCTTTCGAATCCGCAGCCATCCTCACCGTGGACGGCGTGGGCGAGTTCGCCACCGCGACGATTGCACGCGGGGAGGGCAATCAGATCGCGACTCTGTGCCAGCAGGAGTTCCCGCACTCACTGGGGCTGCTCTATTCCGCCTTCACACAGCACGCGGGGTTCAAGGTGAACAGCGGCGAGTATAAGCTGATGGGCCTCGCGCCTTACGGAAAGCCCGCCTACGTCGATCGCATCTACGAGCGCCTCGTCGACCTGCGCCCCGACGGCTCATTCCGCCTGAACATGCGTTACTTCGGCTTTCTGCACGAGCTGCGCATGACCAACCGCGCCTTCGAGGAGCTGTTTGGCGGCCCGGCGCGCGTTCCCGAGAGCGCCATCACGCGCCGGGAGATGGACCTGGCGCGCTCGGTGCAGGTGGTGACGGAGGAGATCCTGTTGCGCATGGCGCGCGCCGCGCGCCAGCAGACTGGTGAGGAGAACCTGTGCCTGGCGGGGGGTGTGGCACTCAACTGCGTGGCCAATGCGGCGATTGCGCGCGCTAAGCTGTTCCGGAACATCTGGATTCAGCCCGCCGCCGGTGACGCGGGCGGCGCGCTGGGAGCAGCCCTCTTCACGTGGCATCAGGTGGAGAATCAGCCTCGAGTCTGCGACGACGCTCACGACCGAATGCGCGGAGCGTGCCTCGGCCCGAGTTTCCGCGACAAGGATGTGGAGCGGTTCCTGAAGTCAAACGCGCATCCTTACACCCCGCTCGATGGCGAGGCGCGCGCCGCTCGAGTTGCCGAACTGCTCGCGCAGGGCCAGGTGGTGGGCTGGTTTCAGGGTGCGTTGGAGTTCGGCCCGCGCGCGCTCGGCAATCGCTCGATATTGGCGGATGCGCGCGACCCGAAAATGCAATCGCGCCTGAACCTGGCCACCAAGTTCCGTGAGTCGTTTCGGCCTTTCGCCCCGGCGATTCTGAAAGAGCGCGCAGTTGAGTGGTTTGACCTGGATGCGCCTTCGCCCTACATGCTGATGGTGGCGGGAATAAGCGCAGAGAAACGCCTCCCGGCGCAGGCGGGAGATTCGCTGCCACTCGAACAGTGGGTGAACCAGCCGCGCTCTGTGGTTCCGGCCATCACCCACGTGGACGGCTCGGCGCGTATTCAGACCGTTTCGCGCGAGACAAGCCCGGAGTTCCACGAGCTCCTCTGCGCCTTCGAGCGGCTGACTGGATGCCCCTTGCTGGTGAATACCTCCTTCAACGTGCGCAGCGAGCCGATTGTCTGCACCCCCAGCGAGGCTTACCAGTGTTTCATGCGCACGAGCATCGATGCGCTGATGCTCAACCGCTTTCTATTGCACAAAAGCCGGCAGCCACCCTGGGAAGAGGCGGTAAACTGGCAGCAGGAATTCGGGCTCGATTAGTGGGGCCTCATTGGGAAAGTTTAACCCATGCGCCGACTCTACTATGGAATTCAGTTGTTCCGCGAACTGGCGGGCTACTGCCGCGCCCACCGCCTCATGTGGCCGCTCGTCTGCATCGCGGCATTGGCGTTCCTGGTGGTGCTGGTGGGCGCCGCGGAGGTTGCCGCGCCTTACATCTATACCTTGTTCTAAATCGCGTCCCGCAGTCGCGAGCTTGGCACGTCACTTGCTTAAATCAGGGGGAATTGGCCACCGAACAGGTTCACGGTGAGCCAAGAAAGGCAGAAGTTGCCTAGGGCGGGGAAGATTCCGCCGCTATGGTGAGTATGGCAGGTCGACGAGCGATGGGACGATGATCACGAACGAGCGGGAAATACGCATTGCGCTGCAAGCGATGCTGGCTTGTGCGCTGGCATTCTACGGCCTGTGGGGTTGTGCGTTGGTGGTGGTGCTGCTCATGCTGCCGTGGCGGCCGCTGCTGGCTGTGGGACTGTACCTCGTTCAGCCCATCGTTGACTGGCGCGTGAGGAAGGCGTGCGTGCGACATGAGAAGGGCATCGCCCAGCTCGAGGGGGAACTGGGAGTGCTGCCCGAGCCGCGTGGCTCAGTCCGGCCTGACGCAGAGGCAAACCTTACCACACTCGCCCCGCCGCTCGAACTGCCTGCTGCACCCCGGAGTTTGGAATCCCTCCGAGCCAACGGCGCCGCAGGTACAACACTCCAGGAGATCCCCGGAACCGCGCGCGACCTTTCTGCCGCCCTGGCGATTCCGCCAGCCATCCGCACCCACCTTCAGGCCCTGCCGCAAGGAGTGTTCAGCAACATGGTGCTGGAGGTTGAAGCGGTCACCTTCCATGAAGAAATGGCAGAGGCAACGGTGAAGTTTCACAGTTCGAGTGTTTCGGGCCTGGTCATCCGCCGGCGCTACCTTCTGCGCAAGTGCGACGGCTAGTGGCAAGTGGAATCACGCCAGCCGGCAAACGGCGCGAACCATGCGCCCGACGCTCCCAAGCCCTCTGAACCACCATCACTCCAGCTTTAGCTTATTTTCCGCGTAACCACGCACTGGTTTCGGCATCTAATCCGTGATGCGTGGGGCGGGAGTGTGCTCGGACCTGAAACATTGAACTTGCGGCGGACTATGACGGCACTCATAGAGCGCCGCTACAGCACCCTCAAACATTGCCGTAATGGGACAGACCCTGTAGGATAGTAGATTCTAATGAGTGCGAATTGTATTCCCTACACACGGGTACCTCACTCCAGCGCGCTGTTCAGCGATTACCTCTATCATTTTGACAAGGTCCGCCAGTTTTATACCGGCTCGCCGTACGACTTTTCGAGCTTTGCGGGCGTTGCCGAGGATCTGCGTACGCGCGCGACGCCGCGTGTGGAAATGGCGGAGATCCTCGAGCGGCAGAATCGCGCATTCGGCTGCGGCGAGGCGACGCTTGAGAACATCCGGCGATTGCGGGAAACCGCTACCTTCGCCGTGGTCACCGGGCAGCAGGTCGGATTGTTCGCCGGACCTGCGTTCACGCTCTACAAGGCGCTGACCGCGGTAAAGCTGGCGCGGTCGCTTTCCGAGCAGGGACTCGAATGCGTTCCGGTGTTCTGGCTCGCGACGGAAGACCATGACCTGGAGGAAGTTGCGGAAGGCGCAGCGTTTGACGAGGATTACAACCTGGTAGTGCTCCGTGATTCCGGGGAGCGTCCGTCCGCGCGTTCTTCCGTCGGTGTGGTGCGGCACACGGGGCAGATAACCACGGCAATCAGCCAGCTCGAAGCGGTACTGCCGGCGGGCGAGTCGCGCACGCGCCTGCTCGATGACTTGCGTGCGTGTTATGCGCCGGGTGCCACGTGGGGTGAGAGCTTCGCGCGCTTCGCCACGCGCCTGTTCAGCCAATGGGGCGTGATTCTGCTCGATCCGCTGGATGAGTCTATTCACAGCTTGAGCGCGGGAGTGTACCAGCGGGCGCTCGGGAATGCCGCGAAGCTTCGCAACAGTCTCATGGAAAGCTCGCATGCACTCTTAGGTCGCGGATATCACGCTCAGGTTCATGTGGGTGATGACTCCACGCTCGTCTTCCTCACCCAAAACGGCGACCGCCGGGCGCTGCACGAGCGGGACGGCAGCTTCCTTATTGACGGCACGGACCAAGTGGCACTTGAGCAGCTTCAGTCGACGCTCGCCGGGCGGCTGATCGACTTCTCACCGAACGTCCTGCTGCGCCCGCTGGTTCAGGATTCGCTGCTACCCACCGTGGCGTACGTCGCGGGGCCGTCCGAACTGGCTTATCTTGGGCAAGCGAAACCGCTCTACGCCGAGTTCGGCCGTCCGCAGCCGGTGGTCTTTCCGCGCTCAGCCTTCACCCTGATTGACGCGCGCACAGACCGTGTGCTTGAAAAGTACAAGGTAAGCGTGGAGGACGTTTGGCAGGGCGAAGAGCACTTGGGCCGGCGCATCGCGGCGAGCGGTTTCGCAGAAGGCTGGTCGGAGCGCTTCGACCAGAGCGAACGCGAACTGGGTCGCCTCCTCGACCGGTTGCAAGCGGACTTTGAAAAGCTGGACCCGACGCTGCTCGACACGCTTCAGCACGCTAAGGAGAAAATGACGTACCAGATGGAGCGTTTGCGCGGCAAAGTGACGCGAGCGGCGCTGGGGCGGTCGGAGTTGATGGCTCGCCACGTTCAGGCTCTGTCGCAGTTCCTGCATCCCCACAAGGATCTTCAGGAGCGGCGGGTGAGCGGGGTGTACTTCCTGGGCCGTGCCGGCTACGAGTTGCTGGACCGCGTGCTTGCACAGGTCCAACTGCGCTGCTCGGACCATCAAACTCTCAAATACTGACTGCCCGGAGTCGTGGCCGCCCCTACGGTCACGGCTGAAAGCCCGTGCCACGTTCAAGTCTGGTATAATCGCGGGGTTAGGTGTTCGGGATGAGCGATTCCCGAGGGGGCAACATCTATGGCATCCGTGGAAGCCGGCAGGGCAATTCCCGCGACTCGACCGACCGCCCAGTCACAGGTCGCTTACGTTGAGACTCAAGCGCGGGTACACTTTAAGGACATCAGCGGACTGGTTCAGAAGGCCGTGACGGATTCGAGGGTGCAAAACGGAATCTGCTTTCTCTTTGTTCCCCATACGACGGCGGCGATCCTGATCAATGAGAACGACGATCCGGCATTGCAAAAGGACCTGGACGAATTCCTCAAGAGGCTGGCTCCGCGCGACGCAAGCTATCACCACAACGACGGCAACTGCGACGCGCACCTGAAGGCGGCGGTGATCGGGAATTCAAAGGCTCTGTTCGTAGAGGGCGGGCGGTTGGTGCTGGGCCGCTGGCAGGGGATCTTCCTTTGCGAGTTTGACGGTCCGCGCCACCGCGAGTTGCGCATCAAGGTGATGCCCGATTGACCCAATCAAGGCTGCTGCGCCCTTCGAAGCTTCGAAATGGCAACCCTCGGCGTCTACATCCAAGTCCCGTTCTGCGCCTCCAAGTGCAGCTTCTGCAACTTCAGTTCGCGGGTTGAACGCAGCACGATCTACCGTGACTACTCCGGCGCGGTCGAACGCGAACTGGAGTGCTGGCCGCGATTGGCCGCAATGCGGGCGATTCCCGCAGAGATTCTCTTACTCCCCGTCGATTCGGTTTACATGGGAGGCGGCACTCCCACATTGCTGGGTGCGGAACACCTGGTGGGGATCGGGCATGCCTTGCGCGAGCGGATGCGCTGGGGCGCAGAGGTTGAGTTCACGATCGAGGCAACTCCCGGGTCTGCGGACGCTGATCTGCTTCGCGCGCTGCTCGGGATGGGCGTCAATCGGCTGAGTATCGGCGCGCAGACATTTGATGATGTCGAACTTCGCGCCGTGGGGCGGCTTCATTCCGCATCGGACACCGCCGCACTCGTCCGGCACGCGCGCCAAGCGGGATTCTGCAACCTCAGCCTTGACCTGATTGCCGGCCTGCCATACCAAACCCGCGAGTCGTTTCGCCACAGTCTGGAGCAGGCGGTAAAGCTGCGGCCTGAGCACGTGTCGCTCTACCTCTTTGAAGCGGATGAAAAGAGCCGGCTGGGAAGGGAGGTCGTGCACGGCGGGGATCGCTATCATGCCGGCGCAGTCCCAGGCGACGACTTTATGGCCGACGCGTATGAATTCGGTTGCGAATTCCTGGCGGGCGAAGGCTACGTGCAGTACGAGATCTCAAACTTCGCCTCGCCGGGCTTTGAATCGCGGCACAATATCAAGTATTGGCGGCTTGCACCCTATCTCGGCCTCGGCGCGGGAGCGCATTCGTTTGACGGCGCGCGCCGGTGGTCCAATCGAGCGGATGTGCTGGCCTATCTGAGGCAGTTGGATGCGTGGGGTCCCCCCGTCGAGGTGTGTCACGTTCTGTCGGCAACAGAGCAGGTAGAGGAGTTCTTCTTTCTCGGCCTGCGGCAAGCCTGCGGTGTGGACTTGAATCAGGCTCGAGAGCGATGGGGAGCGGCTTGTCTTGAACCATGGGAAGACAAGATCGCTCAGCTCTCGCGAGAGGGCTTCCTGATCCGCGAAGGCGACCATGCGCGGCTGCCGCCCAAGGCATACCTGCTCTCCAACGAGATCTTCCAGGAGTTTGTTGCCACACCAGCGTAGTCTGGAGCGGCGGTCTATGACCGCCGAGCGACGCTCACAGAGCGCCGCCACAGCATTGACGTGAGGGGTCCCATGCCTGAACCCATCGTTGACTTACGCAGTGACACCGTAACCAAGCCGTCCGCGGCCATGCGCAAGGCGATGCATGACGCCGAGGTGGGCGATGACGTTTACCGCGAAGATCCCACCGTCAATCGCCTTCAGCAGCGCGCAGCGGAGATCTTCGGGCGTGACGCGGCGCTCTACGTCCCCTCCGGCACCATGGGCAACCAGACGGCGCTGAAGGTTCACACGCACCACGGCCAGGAAGTGATCTGCGAGGAGCGCTGTCACATCTACAACTACGAGATGGGCATGATGACGGCGTTTTCCGGAGTCGTGCCGCGCACTATCCGCGCCGAAGACGGCATTCTGACCTGGGACCTAATCGCGCCCCACGTCCGCAAGCGCAACGATCATCGCGCGCGCACGGGGTTGATCGAGCTTGAGAACACTTCGAATCTGGCGGGCGGGTCGGTCTATCCCGTGGCAAACCTGAATGAGATTGCGGACCATGCCCATGCCGCGGGATTGCCCGTGCACCTGGACGGCGCGCGCATCTTCAACGCCAGCGTCGCGGTGGGGAAACCCGTGGCGGAGATTACGCGCAAATTCGACTCCGTGATGTTCTGCCTGTCGAAGGGATTGGGCGCGCCGGTGGGCTCAATGCTGGTCGGCAGCAAAGAGTTCATTGAAGAAGCGCGCATCGTGCGCAAGATGTTGGGTGGAGGAATGCGCCAGGCGGGAGTGTTGGCTGCAGCGGGGCTCATCGCACTCGAAGAGAATCCGAGGCGACTGCACATCGATCACGCCAACGCGCGCTTTATTGCCCAGGAGCTGGCGCAGATTCCCGGCGTTAAGATTGACCCTGCGAAGGTAGAAAGCAACATCTTGTTCTTCGACGTTACGGGCACCGGCCTGACGGCGCACGAGGTTTCAAAGCGCCTTGCCGCGCGCGGCGTGCTGGCCAATGCCACGAATGCGCAACTGATCCGCATGGTTACCCACCTGGATGTTGACCGCGCGGGATGCGAGCGTGCAATGCAGGTGCTCCGCGAGGTTGTGACCCCGCGCGTGGCCGTGGCGTCCTGAAATTCTGTAGCGGCGGTCTATCGACCGCCGGCGGCGCCCACCGAGCGCCGCCACAGCTACTTCTTCGCCTGTTGCCGCACCTGAATCTTCACCAACGTATCGTAGTAATGCGTACGGTACTCCTCATCATCCGGTTCCAGTTTCATGGCGATGCGGTACTCCTTTACGGCGCCGTCAAGGTCCCCGAGCTTTTCGAGCGCGTAACCCAGGCCGTTGTGCGCGTCGGCGTCGGATTGATTGTTGCGAATCGCTTCCAGCATTTCAACGCGCGCGGGCCTCCATTCCTTCGCAAGCAGGAAGGTAATGCCCAGCTCGCGGTGCAGGTCCGAGTTCTCCGGGTCAAGTTTCACAGCATCGTGCAGCTTCGTGACGGCTTCATCCAATCGCGCCTGTGCGCGCAACTGCACGGCTTCCTCAACCAACCGCCTCAGTTCCACCTTGGCCTGCGCCTGGGCGATCAAAGCAGCATCGCCGGTCGCTGGGGGGGTCTCGGGCTGAGGCAGTATCCTGGCCTCCTCGTTCGCCTTGGGTGCAATGTAATACGCCGCTTCCGGTTTGCCCGGGCATCGAACGTGGACGTAATGGTCGCCGGGATCGACCCCCGCGAGAACCAAATTGCCCCTCGCGTCGGTTGAGCCCACTGTGGTGTCGTCCAAATCCACCTGGCAGCCGGGTTGACCCATTTGGATGGTTACCTTGGCGGCAGGCGCCCTGTGCTCTTTGGCCGAGAGAGCCGCGAGGGCCAGTCCAATCGCCAGACCGCAGATGATGGACTTGTGCAACATAGATATGTTCGCCGACTTAGAGTACCACGAACACTTACCGCTACACGACGCGCGCGGACTGTAGCGGCGCTCTATGAGCGCCGACGACGGTCGATAGACCGCCGCTACAGCACGCCCGCAGTTTCTTGCGGCTCCTGCGGGTGTGTTATTCTGAATCACCGGCGGGTTTGGCCGCAGATTGCATGTCTGACATTGATCGCAGCCTCGCAGAACGGGTTGTTGCAGGCGACCGTCGCGCCATCGCCGGAGCGATCTCATTGGTTGAGAACCGGGACGCAGCGGCTGTTCCGTTGCTTCAGGAACTTTTCCCAAAAACCGGCCGCGCGCAGGTGGTTGGAATTACGGGCGCCCCCGGAGCAGGCAAGAGCACCCTGGTGGAAAAGCTGGCGGGCGAGTATCGCCGCCGCGGCGCGAGAGTGGGAATTCTGGCCGTAGACCCCACAAGTCCGTTCTCCGGCGGGGCTATTCTAGGCGATCGCGTACGCATGCAAAGCCTCGCGCATGACCCTGGCGTCTACATTCGCAGCATGGCGACGCGCGGGCAGCTCGGGGGACTCGCGCCCACTACGCAGGATGCGGTGACGATTCTGGACGCCGCAGGCTGCGAGAGTATTCTGATTGAAACCGTGGGCGTGGGGCAGGATGAGGTGGAGGTCGCCCGTCTTGCCGACGCGACAGTTCTTCTGCTGGTCCCGGGCCTGGGCGATGACATTCAGACTTTCAAGGCTGGGGTGATGGAAATCGCGGATGTGTTCGTGATCAACAAGTCGGACCGCCAGGGAGCAGACCGCGTGGAGCAGGAAGTCACGGCGATGCTCTCGCTCGCCACGCGCCCGGACGGATGGCGGCCGCCCATCGTCAAGACCGTGGCCACCACCGGGCAGGGAATAGTCGAATTGCTTGAATCGCTCGATCAGTTTCGAGCCTTCGGCGAAAAGAACGAAACGGCGAAGCAGCGTCGCCGCGACCATTGGCGCTCGCGCCTGCTGGAACTGCTGCGCCAGACGCTCTTTGAGAAGGCAGTGGCGAAGCCGCTCAGCGACGGGTCGCTTGACCGCCAAATTGATGAGCTGCTGACGTTCCGAAGCGACCCGCACCGAGTGGTGGAGGGAATCATTGCGGGTTTGCTGCCATCTGGTGGGGCATCGAACGGAGCCGCCTCAACCGTAGGCGCAAAGGTGCACCACCTGGGTGTTGCGGTTGACTCGCTCGCGAGCGCAGTGCCGATTTTTCAGCAGCTTGTTGGGAAAGCTCCTGATGGCGAAGAGACGGTGGCCGACCAGAAAGTCCGCGCGGTGGTTTTCCAACTAGGCAGCGTGCGGTTGGAATTGCTCGAGGGCACGGCCGTGGACTCACCCGTCACCAAATTCATTGCCAAGCGCGGGCAGGGAATCCATCATCTGGCGCTCGCCGTCAAGGACTTGCCGGGAGCGCTACGGAAATTGGAAAGCAATGGCTTGCGCCTGGTCGATCGCGAAGGCCGCACCGGGGCACGTCATGAGCGTATCGCGTTTTTGCATCCTTCTAGCA
>JASHTZ010000110.1 GCA_030040295.1 Terriglobia bacterium
CCACGCTCCTTTCTTCCGGCCGCGGCGCCATCTGGATTTGTACGATGGTGTAAGCATTCCCAAGCCCTCCACCTTTGACGATGACTTGAAGGGCTATCCCGGGAAGCCGCGCGCCTTCGCCAACACGGACAACAAAATCGGCGGCCCTTACGCCCAGCACAGCGGAACGGCCGGCAATTGCGCGAGGTCGCTCGAAGAAATCGTAAAGGACTATTACGCCGGCGTGGTGGATACGGACGATAACGTCGGCAAGGTTTTTCAGGCGCTCACCGACCTCGGGCAGCTTGATGACACGGTGATTCTCTTCAGCTCCGATCACGGCTTCTTTCTGGGAGAATGGCGGATGTATGACAAACGGCTGATGCATGAGCCCTCGATTCGCATTCCCCTGCTGGTTCGATATCCAAAGATGATTCGTGCTGGTTCAACCAGCAATAAAATGGCTTTGATAAATGACATTGCGCCCACTTTCCTTGAGCTCGCCGGTATCAATGTGCCCGAATGGATTCAAGGGCAGAGTCTGGTCCCCTTGCTCAAAGGGGACGAATCCGCATCATGGCGAAAGGATTGGTTATACGAATACTATGAGTATCCAGGCCCGCACAACGTAAGGAAACATCGCGGCGTGCGTACCGAGCGATTCAAACTGATCCACTATTACGAAGAGCCGGAGGAATTTGAATTATACGATTTGCAGGAAGACCCGGGCGAACTTCACAATCTCCATGGCGATCCGTCGCGTGCCTCGCTCGAAACGGAGCTGCGCGGCCGGATCGAAGAACTACGCAAGGAAACTGACGACAATTACATCTTCTCGGAACCTGCTCCCGCCGCGGGTCGTCCGAGAGGCTGATGGTTATTGCTCACAACAGGCTTCTGAAATCCGGACGAGGAGGCAAAACGAGTAAGTGTTCTGATTTGAGTGCCGAGACGACACGGCAAGACGCACCTGCGACCCTCTAACGTTCCCCTTCGAGAATCAGTTTCTGCACACGCCAATTCAAGAGCTCGGCGACGTAAAGCTCGGTCTCCGACGGGCAGGCAATTTCGTGAATCCACCCGAATTGCTTGAGTTGTTTGCCCGACTCTCCCAACATGCCCAGGACTTTCCCCTCCAGGGTGAGCTTGTAGATGCGGCCGGGAAATCCGTCGGAGCTGAAAAGGACCTGGTTAGGCCCCGGCGTAATGCAGATCGCCCAAGGCGCGCCGGGAGCCATCGCGCCGGTGGTCGCGTTCGGCTTGTTGCCGATCGCCGGGCGGGCATTTGGATCGACCGGGACATCGATGGTGATCTGACGCAGAAAGTTGCCCTCGCCGTCAAAAACCTGAATGCGGCGGTTGCCACGGTCGGCCACGTAAACGCGTCCCTGTGCATCCACGGCGATGCTGTGGGGAGTGTTGAACTGCCCGGGGCCGTCGCCGGGTTCTCCCCACGATTTTATCCAGTTGCCGTCCTTATCGATCTTTGCGACGCGGGAGTTGATATAGCCGTCGCTGATATAAGTGTTCCCGGCGGCGTCCCAGGCCATATCGGTAACTTGCCGGAACATTCCGTCAACAGGAGGCAACGGCGGCTTGGGATGACGCAACGGCCCAGTTCCTTCATCCGACGCTTCCTGCTTTCGTCCAAAGACCATCACCACGCGGCCTTGCGGATTGAATTTGACCACCATGTCCGAACCTTTGTCTGCAACCCAAATGTTGTCGTAGATATCGACCTTAACGGAGTGCGCAAACGACCAAGCATACAAATTATGACCGATCTCGCGAATGAAGTTTCCATCCGCGTCGAACTCCAGAAGTTGCGCCGCGGCTGCGCCATAAGCAGCGCCGGAGGTGTTACCCCGCGAGAAGACGAAGATGTGTCCGCGCGAGTTCACGGCAACGCCCGCGGCCTCGCCAAGGTAGATGTCCGGAGGAAGTTTCAAAAAATCAGGAACCGAGCGGAAAGGAATCGTGTGGGGCTGCTGCGCAAACAATGGAACTCCCACCTGGAGCAAGATTCCGATCAATATTACCCATCGCTTCATCGCAACCTCCCGGCAATTTCCTTCAGCTCTTTAGTCCCGCCTTCAACGCCGCCACTCGCGCCACGGCGGACCAGTCCAGGTCTTCCATCCCCTGCGCGATTCCGCTGAGGAGATTGTCGCGAATCAGGCTCGCGATGGGCATGGGCGCAGCAGCCTCTTCCGCCGCCTCCAAAATTAAACGAACATCTTTCAACCCCAGACGCAGTTTGAATCCTGGGGGCTCATAGCGCTGCCCGGCTATGATTTTCCCGTAATTTTCGTAAATGGGCGACTGAAAGAACGTACCCGCCATGACCTCCAGAAACATCGCAGGGTCAACCCCGGATTTTCGCAAAAGAGCAAAGGATTCACCCAAGGATTCGAGCATGGATGCAATCAGGAAATTGCCCGCCAGCTTGAAAGTATTGGCGGCGGTTGGATCAGTGCCCAGCACAACGAGCTTTCGGCCGATGGCCTCCAGCGCGGGGCGGCAACGATCAATTGCTTGCGATGCGCCGGCGGCGATAACCAGCAAACGCGCGGCTTGCGCGGCCTCCGGCCGGCCAAACACCGGAGCCGCAACAAAATACTGACCGCGCTGCCGGTGCGCCTCGGCAAGCCGGCGCGAAAGACTTACGCTGATGGTTCCGTGAGAAATGTGCACGCCGCCGCAGGTGTTTCCGCAAGACTTGCTCCCACGGTCCGCAGAGCCTCCGCGCGGCTGCGCGTGCGATTATGAACTTTGAGAGCGTGACCCGCCTTGAGCAAATTGCGCGCCATCGGCTCGCCCATTCCGCCCAGACCGATGAATCCCAGTTCCATGTTGTGTGCTCCCTTCGCGATCGTAGACAATCTACCACCAGTTTCGCAAAAGTAATGCCAGAGCCTGTTCTGCAAGCTTCACTCCCGGTATCCGGGGGAACACTCGGCATTTCGTGCAGTCGACCCACCCGCCGATTTGCGCACCTTGGCATCTACATTCCGGACGCGTAA
>JASHTZ010000111.1 GCA_030040295.1 Terriglobia bacterium
AGGTGTGCGTCTCGCTCAGCATGCTGTTCAACGAGATGTTGCTAATATATCCATCTCCAAAGCCGGCATTGGAGGCCAAACCCACCAAGCCTCCAGGGTAAAACGCGCTTCGATTGTCGTAACTCACGCGCCCGAACAACTGGTCTACTGCGCTGAAATTATGGTCCAGGCGAACGTCGAAGTGGGCCGTGTTGTCAGGTTCGGCGCGCGTGACCGCGTAGTTGCTCGAAGTGCCATTCGATCCGGGAGCACTCAGAGCGATGGGGAGATTCTGTGCCGGGAAGAGCTGTAGAAGCTTAATGGCGTTTGGATCCAAACGGGTCGCCGGCAGGATGTTCATGCAGTTCTCCGCCGCTGACGTTGTGAAATTGGTCATGCCGGTGATACTCCCGCAGGTGTAAAAGGGGTCGCGCACATAGCCGGTTTGAATAGCGGTCAGTCCGGTGACGGGGTCCACCTGTCCGGCGGTGACCGGCCGCGTCGTCGCCGGATCAAGGATGGAGTTCGAATTGAACTCCCGACCGAGATAGTCAATATCGTTCTCGGTGGTTGTAACCCCAAACTGGTCCTGGTAGTTGGTGTAACCGCTCGACACTTCCGGCGTCGTGGGCACATCTGAGGTGTCCAATGCGTGGTTGTCGATTCGGATCTCCTGGAAATCGCCAAAGAAAAAGGTCTTGTTATGCCCGTTGTAGATGTGGGGAAGCACCACCGGACCGCCGATGGTAAAGCCGAAGGTGTTTTCGTTGGAATAAGTCTTCGCTTGGGACACCCGGTTCGAACCCCAGCTCGCCGCATTGAGATCATCGTTTTGTACGTACTCCCACAGGTCGCCGTGGAGGTGATTGGTTCCTGACTTCGTCGTGGCGTTAATCACGGCCCCGCCGGCCCGGCCGAACTCGGCGCTGAAGTCGCTCGTTTGAGTCTTGAATTCCTGAATGGCGTCAGGCGGCGTGAGATTCACGTAGGCGGTTCCAGCCAGGAAGTCCACCTCGTCATCATTGTTGTCAACGCCATCCAAAATGTAGTTGTTCAGCTCGGCCCCCAAGCCGTTCGAGACAATACCGCCCGTGGCGTTGAAGCGCCCGCCGCCGCTGGTGGCGTTGGCGGTCACACCGGCGCTGAGTTGGGCGAGAAACGTGTAGTTGCGTGAAATCAAAGGCAGATTGTTGACCAGTCGCCCGCTCACCACCTCACCCGTCGAGGCGTCCTGCGTTTGGAGTTCAGGGGGGGCATTCGTAACCTGGACTGTTGTCGTTACCCGGCCAGGATGGAGCGTCAGATCTACTTTCACTTGGGCTTGAACGTGGACGACAATGTTGGATTGGCTGGTCTTTTCAAACCCCGTCGCCTGGGCGGTAACCGTGTAGGTGCCGATTTTAACCGGGGTGAAGATGTAACTGCCCACGCTCGAAGTGGTTGTGCTAACCGTAAGACCGGTCCCGTTGTCGATTATGGTGACCTGGGCGCCGGGAACAACCGCCCCGCTCGGGTCTTCTATCGTTCCCAAAATTGCGCCTGTGTCCACCTGAGCCGAGGCCAGACTGCTTGCCAAGAGGGTCAAGACCGTAGCCCCAAACAGCAATATAAGTCCTTTCCGCCCCTTAAACTCTTGCATCGTAAGCCCCCTTCCCAAAGACTCTGTGACCGGCGTTTTTGGACTAGAGCCCGCTTCAAAACCCCATTCAGAATATATGGGATCAGCAGTTGAGCATCCGATCAGGGGTTTTGAAACAAGCTCTTTAACCTTTCCTAGACACTTCAGATGATGTGGGGCCGCGCTTTGACGGTTGCAGTTAGGTTGGATAGACGGGAAATCTTTCTTTATGGACAAGGCGTTCCGGTCTTTTACCGACAGCTATACTGTATCCACCGGTCATTAGGGAGAAGACATTTGCTGGTCCCAGGAAGGTATTCAAACCACACCTGAAGGTGCTTTTGCCGTTGTCGCCAAGGAATGGTGCCGCGGGACGGAGTTGAACCGCCGACGCCAGCCTTTTCAGGGCTGCGCTCTACCACCTGAGCTACCGCGGCACGTGTGGGTTGTTGCCAACCGGTTTGAGTCAATCTCCACCGCGGGGTCGAGCGGGGCCCTGCCGTGCGACTCAAGTCCGTTCCGATATTTTCAGATGGAATCGGGTGGTTGTCAAGAATTGAGCCGTGCGAGGAGTGCCCTAATTTGGGAAATGACTTACTTGATCCATCCTCAAACGGCCTTGGGTATTCACAGGTTCCCGCTTTGCGGGAGCAGCGGCAACATTTTTCTCATGCCTGTGCACTCCGCAGGCCGGGGTTCTTAAAGGAAGTTCGACCTGAGTCAATAGGCTAGAGCTACTGCCCTTTCACGATCCCCAGTCTTCCGGCGGGAACTCGATACCCCAGAAGCGGCGGGCGTCAACCCATTCGATTCCGATCATCCCTTCCTCGTGGGTTCCCGCCTTGCCGATCCAAACTACCTGGAACTGCCCCACGTGGTCGCGATCGAGCGTGTGAACCGAAAGCACCTGGCCCATGGTGAACGGGTAGGAAGTTTTCAGGGCTGCTCCGAATTTACTGATGCTGATGGTCTCCGTCTCTTCGCTGAAGATGTTCCCCTGCGTGTTGATGGCGCGAATTCTCACGCGGCACCGGAACTGCAACCGTGATGACCTCCTGCGATTTACAGGGGGCGGGGTAGTGCCCATGAGCGTCCTCCATAGGTTGTCGATTGGCTTGGTTGTTGCTGCGTTCTTACACCAGCACGCACCGCTGGCGCGCGGCACGAAAAACTGTTCTCGAATCGCACGCCGCCGCGTTTCAATTGGGTGCGCTCAATCTGGCATTGATGCGCATGGCTTAGCGCAAGGACTGATCCACTTCCCGAAGCCATTCCGGCCGCTTCAGGACTTCGCGGGGGCGGGCGCCGTCGGGCGATCCCACGATGCCGTCCTTTTCCATCATATCGATCAACCGCGCCGCTCGTCCATAGCCGAGCCGCAGACGGCGTTGCAGCAGGGAAGTGGAGGCTTTGCCCGACTCCACGACGATGCGCACCGCATCTTCGTAGACAGAATCGAGTTCGGCAGCCTCTTCCTCATCCACTGGCGAATCATCCTGCTCCTTATCGCGAATGGGCTCAAGGAATTCCTCGTTATATTGCGGCTGCGACTGGGCCTTGCACCACTCCACCACTTTCTGGATTTCACCCTCGGTGATCAACGCTCCGTGCAGGCGGACAAGCCGCGAGCTGGCGGGCGGAAGGAAGAGCATATCGCCGCGCCCCAGTAGCGCTTCCGCGCCGTTCGAATCCAGAATGGTGCGCGAATCCACCTTGGAGGCAACGCGGAAGGAAATCCTCGAAGGCATGTTGGCTTTGATCAGGCCGGTAATGACGTCCACGGAAGGCCGCTGCGTGGCCAGCACCAGGTGAATGCCCACGGCGCGCGCCATCTGCGCCAGGCGGGTGATGGATTCCTCCACGCCCTGCGGCTCCACCATCATCAAATCGGCGAGCTCGTCAATCACAATCACGATGTAGGGCAGCGGGCGCTCGCGCTGGCCGTTGTTGTCAAACAGATTCAGGGTGGACTCCGGTTCGAACAGTTTGTTGTACTGGTCGATATTGCGCACGCCGTGTTCGGCCAATTTGCGCAGGCGATCGTCCATTTCCATCACCGCGCGGCGCAGGGCGTTCGCCGCCTTCTTGGGTTCGGTGACGATGGGCGTCAGCAAGTGCGGCACGCCGTCATAGAGATTCAGTTCCAGCCGTTTCGGGTCAATCAGGATCAGTTTCACTTCGTCGGGCGTGGATTTCATGAGGATGGAAACCACCAGGGAGTTGATGGCCACGCTCTTGCCGGAGCCCGTCGAGCCGGCGATCAGCAGGTGGGGCATTTGCGTCATGTCGCCAATGCGAATCTTGCCGGTCACGTCTTTTCCCAGGCCGAGGCTCAGGCGAGAGTGTGCTGCCATGAACTCATTGGATTCGATTAGCTCGCGAAGATGAATGATCTCGCGGTGCAGGTTGGGCACCTCGATGCCCACGGTGGATTTCCCAGGAATGCGGTCAATCAGAATCGACTCCGCCTTCATCGCGAGGCAGAGATCGTCTACCAGGTTGGTAATGCGACTGTACTTGATTCCGGCTTCGGGCTTGTATTCATAGGTGGTCACCACCGGGCCGGGATGAATCTGTGTGACGGTGCCCGTGACGCCGAATTCCAGAAGCTTGGCGGTCAGCCGGGCGGCGCGTTCCTTCAATTCCTCTTCGTCAATTCCCTCCGAGTCCTCGGCAGGGCGCAATAGAGTTGGGCTGGGAAGCTTGTAGCCGTGTCCGGGCTTGCCCGCAATTTTCGGCGAGGGACTGCTCGAGGTGGAAGATTGGGGCATCCGCACCACTGGAGCCGGTGCGGGCTTCTCCGGCTTTTCCGCAATCAGGGGTTTCGCCGAGGGCACACTTTCCGGGCTCGCGGCCGGCGTAACGGCAAGGGGTTGTGCCGAGATGACCGGACGGGGCGTAATTTTTTGGATTTGCACGGCCGGTTTGCCCATGACGCGCTGCCGCTCCATCTGTTGACGTTGGCGCACAGCGGCCTTGGCGGCGCGCGCCTGTTGCCAAGTCTTCCATCGCGCCTTGAGCGGAGTCAGCACACGGCTCGATTTCGTTTGAATGAACTCCGCCGCCCACGCAAAGGAGAAGTGCGTGACCAGGAACAGCGACGCAAAGAACACGCAAAGAGCCACAATGCCGGCGCCCACTTTGTTAAACATGTGGACTAGGCCTGCCGCAGCCAGGTAACCCAGCAAACCGCCGCCGCGAATCACCCCGCGCAGGGCCGGAGTGTAGGGAAAGAGTTCCAGGAGCGCGCCCAGCGAAACGATCAGCAATGCCGCGCCTGCCAATTTGGTGCGCGGCGCTTCGAAGGGCCTTACCAACAGCCACCGAACGCCCACCGCCAGCAGGGCAACGGGTAGAAGGAATGCAACCCACCCGAAAATTTGAAACAAGCCGTCCGCAACGTATGCGCCGGCCGGACCGATCCAGTTGTGTGGCAAAGCGCCCGTCGCCACCGCAGTGTTCAATGAGGGATCTTCGGGCCGGTAGGATGCCAGGCTGAGAAGAATCAGCAGGCCCGCCGTTCCCGTCAGCAGGCCCATCAATTCCAGAAGGCGCCTCGGGTCAAGTAACGGTGTTTTTGCGGATTTGGAGTTTGCTTGTTTGGTCTTCGAGGAAGACGCCGGCGACGGGCTACCCATCGGTTGCCTCACTTTTCGAGCCGGCGCTTGGATTGCAGGTCGGTTTTCTCCGTTGAGTCGTGTCAGGTGGTGCTTGGCGTTGACATTGCTCAACGAACGCTAAGACCTGTTGGTCAGTGACGCGATCCCCTTCCAAACGCGCATCATAACACGCCTGGCGAGAGCGGTAAACCAAATTCTGCGAAGGGCTTGGGGGATGCAATTGAAATGCTGTGGATGTTTGGGCTTACCAGCCGCGCAGGTAAAGGAGTTCGACGCCGGCCGCGGCCAGCAAACAATAAATACCGAACACGTACCAACGGCCCTGCTCGAGCCACCGGGAGAGCCACGCCAAGGCAAGAAGGCCGGCAATGCATGCAAAAACAAATCCGAAAAAGCTCACCAGAATCGCCCCACCCATAAAGGTTGCATCGCCCCCATGAAGCCAGGCATGGTGTAAGCGGAAAACTTCGCGCGCCATGGCGAGCGGTGTGATGGCCACCGCCAGGGCGAAGCTGAAGGACTCGATGGGCAATCGGTTGCCCCTTGCCAGGAGTCCGGTGGAGATCGTCGACCCCGAGCGTGAAAATCCACGGAAAGGAATGGCGAAGCCCTGGATAATTCCCATCAGTATCGCCTGGAGCCAGGAAACGCTCTTTTCCTCCGGGCGCGCGTTGTTCGCGGGCTGACGCGCCTCGTGCAGCCCTGCATAGATAATCAGCAACCCGACGGCTGCCAGTGCCGGAGCAATCCAATTGAGCTTATTGAAGAGGTCTTCGATCTCCGCCGGTCGAGTGCCTCCGCCCAGGACGTGTACGACGAGCCGGCTTAATGGGTATCCCACCGCGCCGCTCAGCAAACAGGCTACAAATACCAGGCAGACGAATCGAAAAAACGTTTCCTTCGAGGAAAAGAAAGTGGCCTTCCACTGCCTCCAGAAATAGACGATTACCGCGAGCATCGTTCCTGTGTGCAGCATCACCAGCAACAAGGCGTTGGCGGGCGTGGACATATCCTGGTGGAGCAATTTGGCGGCAACAATAACGTGCGCCGAACTCGAAACCGGAAGCAACTCCGTCACGCCTTGCACGATGGCGAGGATTATGGCTTGGTAAATAGGCATAACGCTCCTGACCTGAGGGTTTGCGTTTTGAGTCTACGAGTCATGTAGATGTTTGGTCCCACAGGATGCGGTTTCTGGACTTACGGTCTTTGTGTGGCGAAATCACGGAGGACAATTACTCGGATTTCTCCGATCCTCCGCCATTGCTCGTCGTTAGTCACAACCAGATCTGCGTGATGTTCGAGTGCCGAAGCGACTTGCAATGCGTCAGGCGTTCTTAGCCAAGGG
Organism: Terriglobia bacterium; assembly: GCA_030040295.1. Classification (GTDB taxonomy): domain Bacteria; phylum Acidobacteriota; class Terriglobia; order UBA7540; family UBA7540; genus Bog-366. The sequence continues at coordinate 6,566 of JASHTZ010000111.1, forward strand.
TGGTCTGCCCGCAACTGAGCTGCTCGTTCACTGGTTTCCCAGGTAATGGGGTGCACCAAAATACCCACAGCTTGCATTAATGTACTTCTGTACCGCACCGCAAGGTCTCTTCTGCCCTCGCGCAGTGGTTTGGCCAAGACCTCCACGAGCGAAAGAACGCTGGTTATGCCACTGGCAAGGCCATGGTCGATGGCCTCAAAGAGCTCTGTCGTTGCCTGCCCATATTTGGAATGCTGTTCAACGTAGTAAATGATCGGCGCGCTATCGAAGAAAACCAATTTGCCTTGTATTGTTTCGGTCAGCGTCGCCACAAATCACGTTCCGCGTCAACGTACTCCTGCGCGTCAATGTCCTTCCAAATCTCCTTGCCCAGACCTTGAAGTTCCGTGATGTGGTGTTTCGGTTCCTGCGGAGCCGGCAACAATTCCCGAACCAGCCGTTCGCGATCCTCGCTGGGGAGGCCCTTTGCGGCTGCGATAAGCTCCTCGACCGTAAGACGTGTGGCCATGGCTCCCTTCTACAACCAAGTCTACTACAAGTACTCACCGGTTCGCTTTCCGATTTCCGGCAAGCTGGTGGGTTGGATTCCATTCATCGTCGAATCGTGTGGACTTCCTCCATGATGGTGAGCGTCATGGTTTCTTAGATGGGCATGTTTTGTAAAGCTTAGGGCTGGTCGTGGCAGCCCCTGAACTCGTGGGGATACAGTAAGATCAGATCCTTTCTTTGTGCACCCATTGGATCGACCACCTCCAGCTTCCACGGTTGCGACTTTGTAAGAAGCTCGGGCAGGCTCACGGTAAGCTCGTAACGCTCGCCAACTTCCTGTGCAAGTGTGCGCGCGTATGAAAGCAGGCGTTCGGTGTCCTCCTTGGCTCCCGGGCCCCAGGTGCCATAACGGTGGCAGACCCATATTCCGGGTAAGCCAAAGAAATAACATTCCCGCCTGTTGCGAGTGCCAGGTGTCGAAAGGTGGACGGGCTTGGCCCCTCATCTTCAACCGTTCTCGCGGAGACTGCCTCAATGACGAACCCGAAGAGACGCACATTTTGAGCCTGCAATTCCTTACGAACTACGTCAGCGTCAATCTTGCTGCTATTATCATGCCCATCGGTTATGACGCAAATCGCGTCTGAAAACTGCCCAGGGACAAACTGCCGGCGCGCCTGCACAATGGCATCCAGCCAAGCGGTCCGGCCTCTGCCGACTTCGAGTTGCCGGTCTCCCTTCGCAATCATCGCAAGGAAATTGACCGCATCTTGCCGGCTTCCCCCAAGCCTAACTTCTCCGGTAATCTTCTCGTTAAATGTCATTAACCCAAAGGAATCTGGGGGCGTCGGCAGCGCATTTATTACGTCACCAGCGAACGTAAGCCCGCCTTCCAGCTTCCAGGCCGGCTGCATCATACTTCCGCTCACATCCAAAAGAAGCACGACTCTTCCTGCACCTACCACGCGATTGACGGAGTCGATCTGTACTGGCTTGGAGCGCAGCGTGCCACGGAAGGCCGATGGAGGGAGGTTTCTTACAGCGTCCCCATTTCGATCAACCGCGCTTACCTCAATAGTGTGCTTCGAGCAATCAGCCGTCTGCCCCGGAGATCGCGCAAACGGTGTAAGCATCACGAGCGCAAACAGAATCGGAACTTTCATGCCAGCTCCAACTCCAGCCTGCCTTCGGGCGGCCAGTTCCGCACTCTCCTGTTTCAGACTTCCAGTATCACCGGCAAAACCATGGGCCGCTTGCCCGTCTCATCGCTGAAGTGGCGGCGCAGGGCGGTGCGGATTTTCTCCTTGATCACGCCCCAGTCGCTTACTTCCTCGAGGTTGGACTTCTCGATGGTGCGCAGAATCACATCGCGCGCGCTTTCCACCAGGTCCGGCGCCTCTTCAAGCGGAACGAACCCGCGCGAGACGATTTCCGGCGGCGTCTCCAGCAAACCGGTATGCTCGTTGATGGCGAGGATGGGAATCACAATTCCGTCTTCCGAAATGTGGCGGCGTTCCTTCAGAATGACGTCCTCAACCTCGTCAAGGGTTCCGCCATCGATGTAGGTGCGGCCGACGGTAACGCGGCCGGAGCGGCGCGCGCCGTGCTCATCGAACTCCAGGATGTCACCCGTCTCCAGCAGGAAAGTCTCCTGCGACACTGCCGACAACTCCTTGGCCAATTCCATGTGCCGCCACAGTTGGCGGTATTCACCATGGATGGGCACAAAGTATTTCGGGCGCACGAGGTTCAGCATGAGCTTCAACTCCTCGGCGCTGCCGTGGCCGGAGACGTGTACGGGCGGCTGGCTGCCGTCCTGATAATACACGCGGGCGCCGCGCCGGTAGAGGTGATCGAGCATACGGAAAATGGCCTTCTCATTGCCGGGAATCACCCGCGCGCTCAGCACCACTTCATCGCCGGGCTCCACGCTTACCCACTTATGGCTCGATACGGCGACGCGCGCCATGGCGGACATGGGTTCGCCCTGGCTTCCGGCAATCACCACGGCCACTTGCTCGCGTGGCAGCTTGCGCAAATCCTGCGGGGGAATCAGCAGGCCCGGCGGCACCACCAGCTTGCCCATCTGCATGGCGATTTCGGAATTCTGGAACATGCTGCGGCCCACAAAGCAGAGCTTGCGGCCGTGTTCGTAAGCGAGATCCGTCACGATCTGCAATCGATGCATCGAGGTTGCGAAGCAGGAGATCAGCACGCGCCCTTGGGCCTCCCCCATGATCTGGGCGAGCCGCTGCCGAACGGCGCGCTCCGAAGGCGTCAGGCCCGGGCGTTCCACGTTGGTCGAATCGGAAAACAGCGCCAGCACGCCCTGCTTCCCGTATTCAGCCAGAGTGTGAAGGTCGCTCACCTGCTGGTCGGTGGGGGTGGGGTCAAATTTGAAATCGCCGGTATGAATAATCGTGCCGAGCGGCGTGGTGATGGCCAGCGCGCCGGATTGGATAATGCTGTGCGTCAGGTGGATAAATTCCACCCGGAACGGTCCTATTTGGAAAGGCGCGTGGGGCTGCATCTCCCGGAGTTCCGTGCCCTCCGCCAAATCGTGCTCCACTAGCTTTGAGTGCGCGAGCGCCAGCGTGAAAGGAGTGCCGTAGACCGGCGCATCCACCTCCTCGAGCAGGTAAGGCAGGCCGCCGATGTGGTCTTCGTGCCCGTGCGTCAACAGAATCGCGCGGATGCGCTCGCGATTTTCGCGCACATAAGTGAGGTCGGGTATAACGATGTCCACTCCAAGCATTTCCGCGTCCGGAAACATGACCCCGCAATCGACAATGATCACGTCATCGTCGAATTCGAAGGCCATCATGTTCATCCCGAACTCGCCCAGGCCGCCGAGGGGGATGGCTTTCAGTTTATGATTTAGTGATGGAATACGTGCCTCCTGTGGGCGCCAACTGTGATCATCCTAA
>JASHTZ010000112.1 GCA_030040295.1 Terriglobia bacterium
GATGCGGGTAAGAAAGCGACGTCGGCGGGGACCACGAGGAAGGCTGCATTATCGCGCTCGATTACCGTGACCGGCTGCTGTAGCCGAAAGCTTAGCGTCCGGATGAGGTACTGACAATTCAGGTAGTAGTCGTTGCGATGTCGATCATCCGTTACCTCGCGGCTGAGACCCCTGATGCCGTAGAGTTTGTACGTTGAGGAGAGGGCAGACGGGTTCTTTATAGCAAAGTCATTTGTACCGGTTCCTGGCATTTCGCGTCCTCCCGGCAAATCCTGCGGAACGAACACCAACTACAATGTCCTGGGTTTGCCGCCACGGGAAAATCGAATGCGTCGACATCTCCATTGGCTCGCTCGCCGACCGACAGGGCCATCTCCACCGCCGCTTCCGCGATGTAATCATCTATCTCCGCGATGTCGTCGTCGGAGAGCTGATACTTGCGCTGCTGCCGGGTCAGGAGTTGTACCTCCAGCAACCTGACGTCCGTAGCCGACCAACGCGACAGGGAGGCGGGAAAATCGTCGTGCGGTTTGCACCGCGTGAGCGCGAGCGCATATGCCGCGAGTTGCAAGCGGTAGTCATGCGTGCCTCTCGCGTGGACTTTCCAGTCCGTAATGAGTGGGGGTTCATCATCGAAAAAGGCGATGAGATCGGGAACTGCTCTGAAATTGACCTCAAAGTGCGGGAAAGTGAGCGCCCGCTGCGCGGCGAGCTTCTGCGCGGTCTGAAGGAGCGCGAGCAGGTCCTTCATCTCCAGCAGATTCGCAATGGCCTGCTCCACCTCTGTCCAGGCCTTCCGGACCTCATCTTCGTCCAACGGCGGACCGTACTCGACCGCCGCAAATGCCGCAAAGGCGTCTCCCGCCTTTTCTTTCGTCATGCCCGGCTCCCGCATGCGGTTTTGCCGTGCGAAGGCGAGTTGTTCATCGAACGTAGACCGGGCGTACGCGAAGAGCGCTTGTGGTCTCATGCCCCAATCGTTTTCGAGGGCTGGTATCAATCTGCGGGTAAAGACCTGATCGACCAGATTGCCGCGCCAGGCGGCGAGGCTTTGCAGTTGTGATAGGAGATGCACCTCTCGGCGCACCGTACCGTCTTTGGCATGCGGGCTGGCAATCAGGGCATCGTAACACCACTGGCGCTGGCAGCGGCGGAACTGGCGGATGCCGTTGACAGAGATAATCACGACTGCCCTCCCTTCTTCCGCCGTGAGCGCAGGAACTCCAAGTACTCAACCAGTGCATTCTCCTCGGCGCGCGTGACTGGGCCAATTCGGTCAGCGAGTTGATCCCGGCGGGCCGCCTGGATTTTGTCGAGCTTTGAGGCGGGCTCGATGGGGTAGCCGGCCAGTTCCATCGCCGTGGTGTAGGAAACCTCGTACAGTTCGCATAACTTGTGGAGCAGCGTCGGCGAAGGCTGTTTAATCTTTTGGCCCTCTAATTGGCTCAGATACGGATTCGAGATGCCGGTCGCTTTTTCCACCGCGCGCAGCGAATATCCTTTCCGTTCACGCGCATCCTTGAGGAAGTCACCGAGGCTGCCGAACGTCTGTCTTGGATCCATGCGCTAAGTATATCAAGCGTGCGCAGCACGTCAAGCGATATTTTTCAATCCGGCAGAAATGTTGAACCAGTCGTTGTGTGACAAATCCCATCTGCGAGCAACGCTTGCACCTTTTCTGCAGCTGCATCCTGCATATGCGGCAGGACATGTGAATAGACATCGAGTGTGAAGGCAACGCTTGCATGGCCGAGTTGCTCGCTGATGATCTTCGGCGACACGCCTGCGGCCAGTGCCAGGGTGGCAGCTGTGTGGCGCAAGTCGTAGAGGCGGATGTTCGGCAATCCAGCCTCTTTGAGTAGCGGCTTGAAATAACGGCCCACAAACTTTGATTCCCGAATCGGACCGCCGCGCTTCGCAACAAAGACGAGATTGTGTGCAGGGCGCCATTGGTGGCTTGCGAGGCAATGTTCTGTCTGTGCTTTACGAGCAGGGTGATTACCCAAGCCTGCAGCTTGATTACGCGTCGGCTCCGCGGTCGCTTGGTGTCGGCAAACTGCCAACCACCTTTCCTCCATTCCAGAGTCCGCGACACGCTGACCGTGCCCCGAACCCAATCGATATCCGCCCAAATGAGTGCGAGATATTCACTGGGCCTCATTCCCGTTGTCATGGCCAGTGCGAAAAGCGCTTCGTAGTGGTGCCCCACAATCGCAACCATGAAGGTCCTGGCCTGCTCTACGCTCAGGACTTCCACGCTCCGTCGCGCATGTCTCGGCAGATCCACAAAATCCGTAGGGTTTGCCAACAAGAGCTTCCAGCGGACCGCCTGTTTGAGCGCCGACCGCAATACTGCATGGGTATAACGAATTGATCGCGGCGAAAGCCCCCGATCCAACAGCTCACGGTACAGCCTCTGGATATCGAATGCCTGGACGGAGACGAGCGGTTTCATTCCTAGTTGGGGCCGAACGTAGCGGCGGAGCAAGCCCACGTAATCCTTGAGGCTTTTGGCCCGCAGCCGGGGTTTGGCGCAAAGTTCGAGCCAGCGGTCGAGATACCGGTTCAGAATTTGCCTGGAAGAATCGAGGTTTCGTCCCAGGTCACGCTCACCCAGCATTCGATTGAGGTGCGCTTGCGCATCGCGTAACCCGCCGTGGATTGTATTGTTGAGGTACTTTCGTTTCATGGTTTCGCGGTCGCGTCCCACATACACCCGGACCATCCAGGTGCGTGGGGCGCGTCCGATGATCTGGCCAACCTTGCGGGCCATAAATATACCTCCTGCTACGCGCGGCACACATTTGGCACACACTGTCGCGCTATGTGATTCAATTATTGGGAGTTATGGGAGGGAAGACTGATCCGGCATCAGGCCAAACTCAATGCGGCGCTTGACCTCGACAAGAAGGGCGGCAGGTGGCCCCGTCCGCCGACGGGGCGAGCGGCGAGGTGTTCACCAATTACACCTTGCAGACTTTCGCGCCCGGCACTTCC
>JASHTZ010000113.1 GCA_030040295.1 Terriglobia bacterium
CACGGTCTCGGTGAGAGTGGGCTTTTCCCAGGGGCTGATCACGGAGTGGTATCCTCACGCGGCGATGGTGCAGCCACATCAGGTTCCTCCCATGGTCGATCTGGGCGAGTTGCCGGCGGGTGGAAGCATCGAGTGGGATAACGTCACGGTTTCTCCCAATCTGTCCGGCGAGTTTCCGCGCCAGGATGCGGAGAGCCGCTACTATGCTGCGCGCGAAACGGCTTCGGCGCCTCTGTTCGTCAATGCGCCCTCGGGCGATCAGCAGGAGAAGTTCCTCTTCTACCGCGGGGTCTCCGCCGCCGCCCTTCCTTTCACCGCCGGGCAGAACGCGAAAGGCGGCTTGCTGGTCAAAAGCCTGAGCGGCGAGCGGATTCCCGCGCTGGTCTACTTCGAGCGCCGCGGAAATCAGGTGGGATATCGATGGTCGGCGGCGGGAAGTGAAGTTCCTCTGGAGGCCCCTGTGCTCGATGCCGACCTCGATTCCCTTTGCGACGAATTGAGGCGGGTTTTGATTGACCAGGGCCTTTATCCTGACGAGGCGCAGGCCATGCTGGCGACGTGGCGCGACTCCTGGTTCGAAGAAGGCAGCCGCCTGATCTACATCGTCCCTCGCGGATTTGTTGACAAGCTCCTGCCGCTGGCCATTGACCCCGCACCGGCACAACTGGTGCGGGTGTTTGTGGGGCGTCTGGAGATTGTTTCGCCCGCTACGGTGCAGGAAGTCGCCGCCGCGGTGAAAACCCACAACGGTGCAATCCTGAAAAAGTACGGCCGCTTCCTGGAGCCGATCCTTCAAATCGCGAGGGCAGAGCTCGCATATTCCGGTTGCACCAGTGCCGGCGGGAAGTGATCAACTCGTGAATCCATAGTCTTCTTTGGTTTTAATGGAGCTGTGCCGCAACCCAGGAAGAGCTTTCACCACAGAGAACACACGAGGTTCACAGAGATTGGCTCCTCCGTGCATCTCTGTGTTCTCTGTGGTGAGAGTTCTTCCTCCGAAGTCGTCAGCAAGTGCAGTTTGCGCATGCGGTTGACCTGTTACCGGCCCACCGGGTCGCGCATCAGCCTTTCCATTTCGTCGGCAGTTTTGGCGTGATCGGGGAAGTTGGTGACGCGGATGTCAAAGGAATAGCGCTTGCTGGCGCCCATGGCCTCATACAAGCCGTCGGCCACGCGCACGGCCACGTTGCGGGCAAGCTCCGAGCCCGTGGCGGGGAGCAGAAGACCAAATACCCCGGAGGAAAACTGATAGATGGAATCCTCGCCACGCAGTTTGATCATCATTGCCTTCACGGCCTCACCGAAAGCTGAGAAGATCTCTTCTCCTTCGGAAATATCCTGTGAAACCTCCAGCGAAATGGTAAGTCCAGAGAGCTGCTGCCGGCTTTTGGCGGCGCGCTGAAGCTCGAGAGCCAGCCGGTCGCAAAACTGGTTGGGGCCGAAGAGCGTTTCCAGCAGTTCCTTGTTGCTCTGCGCGCGCAGCTCGAGATTGCGCTTTCTTTCTTCGCTTAATTCCCTGCGCAGGCGCGCGATGATGTTGAGGCGGTCGATCAAATAACCTGCGAAAAGGCCGGCAAGCACGCAGAAGGCAATGATACCTTCCTCGGCTGTACGTTCAGTCAGCCAGAATCCGCCTTCGGAAGCCAGCGCATACATGTGCAGGGCCAATCCGACCGCCAGAATGACAATCATCACGATCGCCAAGCCCCACAATTGCCAGACGCGGCGGTCAAGATCCTGGAGTCGAACTCGGTCAAATATCCGCATGGCTTGTTGACCCTCTCCCCGAGGGGCCGCCACAAAACTCGAAGGCGCGTGGATAGCCGCGTGCAAAGATCCGCTTTGTTATTTCCCGATGTCCACGCCCCTACCTCGTCGGGAAATTCCAGCTTACCTCGGAAGCCAGGGGGTCATTGGAGGGCAAGTTGGAGAGCTTTGAGACCAACCCTCCCGCCTTGGCTGAGGCGTGGTTGTACAGTCCTCCCAGCGCCGCGCGACGGACCGGCAATGGTTGTGCCACATCTGCAACCACTTTGTAAAGAGCTTCGGCGGCGCGGTCGGAAGGCACGGCGCCGAGGGCAATCACGGCTTTTTCCAGCACTCCGCCCTTAAAGTCCTTCTTGCTCAACACCAGTGCCTCCAAATGCCCGACGCTTGCGGGGTCCTTCAGCACAGTCAATTCATCCAGCGCCATTTCCAGCACGCCGGCCTGGAGATGCGGCAAGGCCTCCGCCAGGACTTGTCCCCTGCCGGCGACATTGCTCTTCAAAATGGCCGTGACGGCGGCCTGCTGCACTTCGAATTGCAAGTGGCGGAGCGCGTCGCGCAGATGCGTAGGAAGTTCAGGATCGCCCAGATCACCCAAAATGTAAGAAGCGCTGCGCACGGCCTCCCAATTGGTACTGGAGAGCCGTTTCACGGTAGCATCTATCGCCGAAGGTCCCATACCTCGGATCAAACGAACCAAGGGCAAGCGATTGGAAGCGGCGGGCTCGTCATCAAGGCGCCGGTGGGCTGCCTCTGCGCCCAAAGGTCCCACCATGGTGAGCAGCGAAGTCGCGGTGTGCACCCAGGCGGCATCGCTGCGCCTTTGCAGGAACGAGTCAATCAGCCTGTCCAGGGCTTCCGGAGTGAGCAGTGCGGCCAGCGCCTGACCACAGCAGTCGTTATGGCGGCCGGGGCGCCGGGCCATGAAGCGCTTCAAGTCTGAGGCGATCTTATGAACAAACTCGAAGTCTTCAAAGCGGCCGGCGTTCTGCGCGACGATGGACAGGCAGTGTGTCGCCTCATTGTGGGATGGCCAATGCAGGTGCGTATCATCCATAATTTCCCGCAGGAGCGGCTCAGCCAGCGTGTGCATCAGGGGAACGGTCTGGACGCTCGCCAGGGCATGCAGTAAATCCGGCGTATGCTTCAATTCCTCCACGCGTACTGAGGAAGGAGCCTTTTCCCAGGTAGAGAAGTAGTGCATGGAGGCCTCCGTCGCTTCGGAGACCTTTCCTTCGCCCATTGCCTCCTGCACAAATTGAACGAGGCGGTTGAAATCCTGGGGCGTAAACCGCTGCAGGCTGAGAAGCTGGGAATATTTGTTTTCCGGTGAATGGGTGAACCAGACTACTTCCCGGCGGATGCGTTCATAAACTTCCTTGGGCAGGTTGGCTTGCTCGATGAACTGGCCCAGTTTATTCAGCAGACGCTCAGCGATGCGGGTGGCCTTCAGCCCGCGCATTAACCCCTGGAGAACGTCCCGGTCAACAACGCTGGCACTTCCTGGACCAATGGCGATGCCGGAACTCCCCACCTTGGCTGCCGTTTCCAGGCGCTGGGTGGCCCAACCCGCGATGGCGTCTTCCATCAAGTCCGTCGCGACCTCATTCATGGGTTGGCCGCGCAGTTTGGCCTGCTTTTCTTGGGGCAAAGAAGCGAGTAGGGAATCCGGACTCATGCCGGAAAGCAACTGCGTCATGGCCGCGAGCATATCCGTGAGGTCACCTTCAGGATTGGCCACGGTATTGTGCGTGGCCAGGGCAGCCAGGGCGGCCAGTTCCTGCGGGTTTTCACCCACCCCCTGCGTCTTTTTTACCCCTGCCGCCTCCATCAGCATGTCCAAGGCCGCTGCCCCCACACCCGATTCCGGGGCCAGAATTGCCTTGGCCGTGAGGAGGGAATCCATATCCATCCCCACCTCGATCATCCCACTTTCGTCTTCCTTGGGCTTTACGGCGGGGGAAATTTTCACGTTTTCTATGGGATTGGCGGCCAGAAATTTCTGGATTCCGCCCCGCTCCTGGATAACCGCTGGGCGGGTGCTGAGCACCGCAAGGGCGCGTTTATAGTCCTTCAGCGTCACCCCCGCCTGAAAGGTGACTGCTGCGATTTCCCGCTTGGCAAACTCCACTTCCAGATGGGTGATGTTGGATTGGGTGGCGAGGCTGCTGTTCAGCAGAACTCGTTGATTCATGAAGCCGAACTTGAATTGCCCGGTCTGCTTGAGTAACGGGGCCAACAGGTTCCAGCTATGTTGAACGGATTTTTCCGCCGCCGGGTGATCCACTGAATACATGGCAGTGATCTTAAAGACAGTTTGGAAGGCTTGTCCAAACGCCAGCCCTTGGGTCTTGAGCTGGCTCTTGTCCTGGCTCATTGCCGGAGTAGAATGAGTTTGTAATGCCACTGATGCGTCCTACCAGCTTTGCCGTCGCGACAACGGCTAAGCTTTTACTTCGGCGTTTCCCAACAATAGCATGAGTCCTTCTTCCCAGTCATTTGCAAATCGTGCCGCAAGTCGGAAATCCTTTGAAAATAGCTCGGCAATTTGGTTGCCACACGGCGCTGTTATTGGTCAAACCGCGGCCCATCTTGTGACCACGGCGTCTCCAGGGCCAATGTCGTAGGCGGCACTGCAAAATCCTGGCTGGATGGCTCTTTGAAAATCCCTTTATTTTCAATAATATATTAGTAGATCCCGGTAATGGGGCGTTTTGAGGCGAATCTGCCGTGTGAGGCTAAGTCCCTCCAAATACTCACCGAAGTCCTCCAAACGTGGAGAATATCCTTCGAGCCGTTCCTTTGTTTTCATCAACATCCCCGGATGCACCTTCATTTTTGGGTTGATAGTTGGCGCTTTTGCGGCAAGAGATTGGCGCAAGGCATTCACTGCATGACCATAGCCGGGGGATTGGCTTCAAACCCTGCCTCAAATACGTCCTATGTTCAGCCACTCGTTTTACCAAAGTGACAGTACCACGCGCTAAAACAGCCGTCAAGGGATACTGTTGCGGATTTAGCCCTCGGCGAAGGTGCCTTAGGCTAGTTCATTGCGGATGGATTTGGCCAGGGCGTCCACTTCCGCCACGGGGTGCATGGTAATACCGGCGTCACTCAAAATTCGATAAGAATGGCCGGCGGTTTTATCGCCGCGCGCGGGCTGGCGTTCGATGATGGCGGTGAGTTGGGCGGGCTGCTCCGCGCGGACGTAACCGATGGTGAGCGAGAGGATGCTCGCAAGCTCTGGGTCGCGGTGCAGGGAAAGAGCGTGCAGCAACTTCAGATGGCCATTGGGCTTTCCGGCAGACATCGCCGGCCGGTAGCCAAAGTCAAAATGAAATGGGTCGCCGGGGTGGGTGAGCGGCGCGGCGGGGATGCGCTTCTCCAGGCGTTTGTCGTCCAGCACGTGGGCGCGGCGCAGGGCTTCCACAAAACTCTGCTTGATGCGCATGCGCGTCTCGGCGGTTTGGGGGACTGATGCGCGCTTCCCCACCAAGCGTTCGAACAGGTGCAATAATTGCTCGCGCGGCTCGGCCGCCGAGACCGGGCGCGCAGGAGCGAGCTGGATGACGTGGGAAAACGATTGCTCCATGGCCGCGAGAAAACCTTGCAAGTTGTCTTCGTGCTGCTGGATTTGTTGTTCGAAGTAATCCTGCAAGCCGCGCAGAAATTCCAGGTCGGCCTGCCGGTGAAAATTCTTGACGCGGCGCAAGTCGCGGGTCATCAAACAATCGAGGAATTGCTCCTCCGGACTGTGCAGAAGAATTCCAACATTCAGGAACTCTTCGCGCTCGGCGTGCGGGGCGTAACGGACCAGGTAATACGAGCAGGTTTTCGCGCGGTGTTCATTCGGCATATGATTCCGAATTCAACGAACCAACGTCACAACCAGTTTGGAAACGGCGTGAGGACGGAGTTCTTGGCGTCAATAATCGCTTGCCGCACGGAGCGCCGCCGCGAGTAGAGAACCTCCATCAAACGTGGAAGCTCCTGGGGGTTCGGCTCGCACCAATCCGCAGGAATTCCGAGCGCGCACTCTTCGAGTTCCTGG
>JASHTZ010000114.1 GCA_030040295.1 Terriglobia bacterium
CTCAAAACCGTCGCGGTCAAGGAACATGCTCGCGTCTGTACCGTGGAACTCGATTCCATATCCCTTGTTGTACATGGAATTACCATTGCACTCGCGGTTTTCATAGGTGGCGACGAAGGGGCGGTCACCCTCGAACTCCCAGGTAATTTCGAGCGTGTCAGGCGTCTCGGTGTTGTCGGTGATGAATTTCTTGAAGCCGATGGCGGTAATCCCCTTGGGTCCTTCGGTCTGCATCGCCCAGAGCACGATGTCCATCAGGTGAACCGCCCAGTCGCCCGGCCAGCCGTTGGCGTAGTCGTAAAAGTAGCGGAAAGTCGACCAGCGATTGTCCCCAACGCCGAAGCGCTGATAGTTGTACTGATGGTTGGGTGCGGGTCCGAGCCAGAGATCCCAATCGAGGCCGGGCGGCGGATCCGAATCGGGGTAATTTCCCTGCCCAACGGGATAGGTATTGCCATAATTCCAGGTGCGCACAAAGCTCACCTTGCCCAATAGGCCGCCTTGAACCAGCTCCACGGCTTTTTGGAAGTGGAGGTTCGAGCGCTGCCACAAACCGACTTGCACAACGCGATCGTTCTTCCGCGCCGCCGAAACCATTTTGATGCCTTCGTCTACGGCTACGCAGATCGGCTTCTCAACATAAACGTCCTTGCCCGCCTTGCAGGCCTCCACCATGGGGAGCGCGTGCCAATGGTCGGGCGTGCCCACCAGCACCACGTCAATGTCCTTGTCATCAAGAATGGTCCGAAAGTCCTTGACGGTCTTTATGTCACGTGAGGTATCGCTGTCCTCAAATTGCCCTGAGTTGGCGTTCCACTTCCTTCTGGCCTTTTCCAGGCATTTGTCCAGGTTGGGCTGGTAAACATCACACAGCGCAGCCACTTCCACTCCGTGCTTCATGAAATTCTGCATGTCGTCAGTGCCCTGCCGGCCCGTTCCGATCACCCCCAGCCGGATGCGGTCGTTCGCCCCCAAAACGTTGGTCGTGCTGAAACCCGCCATCGATAGGCTGACCCCCGCTGAGGTAATGGCCGCGCGCTTCATAAAATCCCGCCGATTTATTTCATCCGTCATAATTCCCCCTTTAAAATATGTGACATCACCAAGATGTCGAAAGTTGCCTCATCGCCTCGAACGAGGCGTTTATAACGGGAAGTGGCGGGAAATTCAAGCCTATTCGGTCTTCCATCTTGCCGGTGCCCTGCTTCTCCCGCCTCTGCTTCAATCGCTTCGAGCCGGACCGGGCCCAGCAGTCCAGACTCCCAGAGCGGCGTATCCTGGGTGTAAACGATGTTCGTGTGCGTAAAGCGGCGGTCAGGGGGAAGGCGTGAATCGCCGATGATGCGGTTCGGCCAAAGGTTGGCGACGTCGATTTCCAGAACGTTTCCTGTTGTCTTCACGGCGCTGGTGATTTCTACCCGAAAGGGCTTTGTCCACAGCGGGCCGAGGTCTTTTCCGTTCAGCCGGACCTGCGCGACGTATTTAACCTCCCCCAGGTCGAGCGCCACGCGTGCGCCGCGGAGCGCTGCTGGAAGGTCAAACGACCGGCGATAGGTCGCAGTGCCGGAATAATACTTGATCCCGTCCTCAGGTCTCACGGTCCAACTCTCGAGATTCTCAAATTGAACACTCGTAGGGCCGCCCCACTTGGAATCGAAGCGCACTGTCCACGGGCCCGCCAATTCCCCCGCAATTTTGTAAGTCGGAAAATTCCCGCTTCCCTGCCCCTGCTCATCCGCCGTGATGGACTGCCGGAAAATCACGAACAGCGAGCCGTAAGGGGAGAATTCCAAAGGAACTGAGGTCAAACCTGCGCTTTGGCGGAACGCCGCCGCTGGATGCGAATCGCCGGTGACGGGGTTGAAGATTTCCGGCCGCTTGCCCGCGACGCGAAACGTGCATTCAGTTTTTTCATCGCGATCGTTGGGATTGGAAAGGAAATAGATTTCCGCATCGCCGGCGGAGCGGTGCAGGAATCCCACGCCTTCGCCAATGTCACAAGCGAAGTCAGGAGAAATGTGCATCGCCGCAAAGGCTTCCGCCAGTGAATCTCCCTGAACAATCCTGCCTTTCCCGAGGGTTCGTTCCTTCACTTTCAAACCGTCAACGTCGCCCCACATTTCATCGGAGATTTTCTTCAGTTCGCCCTCGGAAGCGGGATAACCGCGAAGTCCGGGCGAGTGGCGCGGCTTTTGACCGAACAGGACGCCGCCCTCAACCACCAATTCGCGAATTCTTGCCAACGCTCGAGGGGAGATGACGCCATCCTCCGGCATCACCAGCACGCGATAGCTCATCCCGGAGGGCAGGACCCATCGCCCGTTTTCAACCTTCAGACTATTGAGAAGAAGCTCCGCATCGATGGCGTCGAAGTTGTGACCGGGCGGCAGCGCGGGACGCAGGTATTCGCGCGAAGGCAGAAATTTCGTCACACCCTCGCCGTAAAAGTACAACGCGTCGGCATCGAAGCGCCCGCTTTGCAGCAGGTACTGGCAGCGCGCGAGATAGTGGAAGAATCCACGCGCCTCTTCCCACCATGTAATGTTGCGGTCAAAGTGCGTGCCCGCGCCATACTCCCATCCTGGCTTGAAATCTATCTTGGGTTGCGCCGTGTATTGATGGAATACGATCCGATTCAGCCCATCGAGAAACGCCTGGTCGCCCACCGGCTTGAGCGACTCGGGATATTCCTGCCAGTGCGTCCACGCCGTGAAGGATTCCGCCTGAACAACCGGCCGTCCGTAAACGTGCGCAGCCGTGGCCACGGTGCGGATGACGTTTCCCCAGTGGTTGAACTGCGACATGATGTCCGTGCCGAACCAGAATTCCCCCATGGGGACGTCGTTGTTCCCGGCGCAGCGCAACCCATCGATGTGCGGGAAGGGGTAAGTGCCGTACCCCGTCTCGCTTTCGATCTTCACGCCGCGTGCGTGTGCGAGTTCACCGTAGGGAATCCAGAAATTCTCCGCCATCAGGTCTCCGATGGTCCAGCGGAAGTCGAAGAGAAAGCGATCGGTGACGTCTCTGCTCTCCACAATGCGTCGAGCGAGCGCGGGAAGGTAGGGCACCAGATCGTAGCCGCGGCGTTTCCTGAATTCTTCGCGAAATGCTGCCGACCAGGTCGGCTGCTGGCCGCGCACATCGGCGCCGAGTTCGTAGCTATCGATGTGAAGATACTTCAGCGCATGTGTTCCCGTCGCCTGCGCATCGGCAAGTGCAGGCAATGCGGTGTGGGCAAACTGGCTCTCGATGCCGGCGCGGTCCAGCATGCCGGCTTCGTAACCGCCCTGGCTGTTACTCGATGTGCCGCGAATTCGTTGCCCCTCGAGCGTGTAACCGAAGCGCAGAATCGACCATCGCCCGGCGGGAAGCTCAGCGCGCAGGCGGCCATCCGCATCCATTTGCGCAGTGAGATCAACGTCGTCTTTCACATGGCAATCCACTGCGCCATCATCCGGGTATTCCTCCTCGAGCGCAGCGGGGCCCTGGCGGGGGTAATCCCAAAAGCTGCGATTGCCGGACTTGAACCACCACCATTTGATGCCGGGCCGCGACACGGGCTCATCTCCCGGCCGAAGCAACGCGACTTCCGACACCTGCACAGGAACCCCGTAGGACGACCTAATCAACAGGCGAAAATGCCTGCCACGAAATGCTGCAAAGTCTACCTTTTTGGGCTGACCATTCTCCATGGTGAAGCGGACCACAGTGCTAAACGTCTTTCCGTCTTCCGACGCCTGAAGTTCGCATTCGCGCGGCCCGTTCTCCGGCCCCGGAACAACCCGGATGCTCGAGGGACTGATCGGATCCGCCTCTTCGAATTCGAGCCAGGCTGGATGGTTCGCATCGATTGCCACGTTGGCCGACGACCAGTAGGTCTCCGGGTCGCCATCGACAGTGTCCTGGGGATAGAAGTTCCACTCGCCCACATATCCCGCGAGCGTCGAGCTGGCGGTCACCCTCAGAGGAGTTACGGGACGAGTAGGCCTCTCAGGAACCGCCACCACGGCGACGTCGTGATAGTAGTTGTCCACAATCGGCGGCAGGGGCAGGAGCCGATTGACCTCTGCCGGGCCATCAACCTGCAATTCTGAGTAAACCAGTTTCTTGTTCGCCTGATCTGGCGTGATCCACGGGCCGCCACTGTCCCAGCCATCACACAGATTGATACCCACCACCATTCCCAGGCGATCGGCCTCGCGCAAGGCATGCCGGAAAAGTTCATGCCACTCGGGGCTCAGGAACTGAGCGCCGGCGGGAGTGTGCGCGTCGCCGGTTTGGAAAATCACCACGCCGCCGATTCCCTGGCGCTTCATCTCTTCCAGGTCTTTGGTGATGCCTTCCTTCGTGACGTTGCCGTTCAGCCACATCCAATAAGTCCAGGGGCGGGCAGAATCGGGCGGCGAGAGAAAGTTGTGGGCCAGATTGTCAGTCGAGGATTCACCCGCGGCGAGAGTAAAGGCAGGGCTTACACTGAAAGCGATTAGCAGAAGTATTGCAGCTCTCCGCATTGATGGTCTCCCGGATCGGCGCAACATTGCGAATTCGATGAGGAACCTCAAGGCCCGCAAGTTGCCGGCGGCTCAATTGTTTCCACTTCAGAATTAATGGAACATCTTACCCTGTCGCGTGGTCTATAATTCCATAACAATCGGTAGTCCTGAAAGGAGCGAACCGATGACCTCACGTCTCGCAGCCCGTTAACCAGATCTCGCCTTGCCCCTGCTCAAATCTGAGCGCAAAAAGGCCGACCCCGACCAGCGATGGTGGATCGATGCCACAATCCAGCAAATTCAAGATAAGGCGGCGAAGGCAAAGCAGCCATAATCGATCCTTTGTTTTCATCAACATCCCCGGATGCACCTTCATTTTTGAAGTGCTGGGCCAGCCGGCAACCCGTTGTTTGCTCCTTTCGTGTAAGTCGGTCACCGCTTTGACAAAATGTCCGTCCAAAACCGCGTGAATTGTCAAAAATGG
This sequence comes from Terriglobia bacterium, assembly GCA_030040295.1. Lineage (GTDB taxonomy): Bacteria > Acidobacteriota > Terriglobia > UBA7540 > UBA7540 > Bog-366. The sequence goes on from JASHTZ010000114.1 coordinate 4,978, forward strand.
CCTCGAAATAACCGAAAAAACCGTTTCTTAGTGTGGTAACTTGCCACAGTTTATTCGTTTTCAACAACATTCCGGGATCGTTCGTAGATATTCTTTTTCCCCCCCCTCCCGCCCAATTTGGCGAAAGAGACACCCCGATTTAATAACCTTGAAGGCGTTCAATACCCATTCTCCTTTCATTGTAAAATCCCTTCCATCCTCCTCTGCCATTTGCTGAATGCGCCACAGCGTTACGAAAAGAGTATAACATGTGGTTGATGCACAATGAGTATATATCCTTCAAGCGGGATTGAATGGTGCGGTCTTGACATATCCCTGGAGCCAAAATAGATTTCAACCCATGCCCGAATTGTCCGAATGCGAAGCAGAACTCGAGGAACATCTTTCTACTCCAAACGAAGAGGATGTGGAACTCTTCCGAAAGTTGGAGGGCGATTTGATGATTCTCGGAGTGGGGGGCAAAATGGGTCCCAGCCTGGCGCGCCGCGCCTGGCGCTCAAATCGCAATGCCGGCACGCGGAGAAAGATCATCGGCGTTTCCAGATTCTCCACCCCCGCGACGGAGAATTTCCTCCAGAAGTCCGGGATTGAAACCATCCGTGCCGATCTGCTGAATCCTCGCGCCGTTTCGGCCCTGCCCGACGCCGGAAACGTCATTTTCATGGCGGGCCGCAAGTTCGGATCCACCGGCGCGGAAAGCTTGACCTGGGCGATGAACGCATACGTCCCGGCACTAATCGCCGAGCGGTTTTGCAAGTCGCGGATTGTGGTCTTTTCGAGCGGCGGCGTTTATCCCTTCACCAAGGTTGATTCCGGTGGCGCCACGGAGGAAACGCGTCCTGCCCCGATCGGCGAGTACGCCGCGTCGGTGCTGGCGCGCGAACGCATTTTCGAGCACTTTTCTCTTCACCTCGGAACCCCCGTCACTTTGTTGCGGCTGAATTATGCCGTTGATCTTCGCTATGGCGTTCTGCTGGATATCGCGAGCAAGGTTTTTGCAGGCAGGGCCATCGACCTCACCATGGGGTACGTCAACCTCATCTGGCAGGGCGACGCAAATTCTGCTGCTCTGCGCAGCCTGGCGCTTGCGAAATCGCCGCCTTTCGTATTGAACGTGACCGGACTCGGGGCGATTTCGGTTCGGCAGTTGGCAGCCCGCTTCGGCAAGTTCTTCAAGAAGGACCCGGTGTTGGAAGGCCGGGAAGCCCCCGACGCGCTTTTGAGCAACGCCCGCCGTTTCCAGAGCCTATTGGGCCCGCCCGCTGTTTCTCTGGAGAAAATGATCGATTGGACGGCGAAATGGATCCTCGCGAACGGCCCCACGCTGAACAAGCCGACACATTTTGAAAGCCGGGACGGAAGATTCTGATGCCTCGACCCCTCGCCGTAGGCTTTCTCGGCTTGAGACATCTGCACCCTCGCAGTTACATTCCACTCTTTCAATCCGTGGGAGGCGCCGCAATCGTTGCGGTTGCGGAGCAGGATGATTCTGTGCGCGCGAGTTTTGTGAAGGAGTTCCCCGCCCGCGCATACTCGGATTGGCGGGAACTGCTCGAACGCGAGCGCCTGGACCTTGCCGTGATCTTCCTTCCCCACGCCGAGTGTCCCGCGGCCGCTGTGGAGTGTGCCCAGCGCGGTGTGCACGTGCTGGTGGAAAAACCCATGGCCACGAACGCCGCGGGCGTGCGGGAAATGCTCGCTGCCGCGCAGCAGGCCGGAGTGATCCTTTCGACGCCCTACGTTTGGCGCTATCACCCCGTCGCCGTTGAAATGAAGAAGCTGATTCAGCAAGGCGTTACCGGCCCCATTGTCGGCTGCGAAGGCCGCTGTGCCGCCGGGCGAATTTCGCGCTACACGGAAGGTCACGCCGCATGGATGCTCGAAAAAGCGCATAGTGGCGGCGGCCCCATGATCAACCTCGGAGTGCATTGGATCGACCTGTTCCGCTGGCTGCTCGAGGACGAAGTCGTGGAAGCCATCGGCAAAAACGTTCGCGCCAACCCGCAATACGACATTGAGGACAATTCGCTCGCGATTCTGACCTTTTCGCGCGGCGCCGTCCTGGCATTGGATATCAGCTACACGGTACCGGAGTCTTATCCCTCCGGCCGCGACCTTTATCTCGCTCTGCGCGGCAGGAAAGGCGTACTTTCGTGGAGCCCTTCATTCGAAGGCGTGAAGGAGCGCCTGTTTGTTTGCAGCGATACAAGCGGGCAATCCCAAAATGTCGATTTCGACCTTCCGCAGCACGCCGGATATGCAGGGTTGATGGGGCATCGCTTCCTTACTGAACTTGTACAATCCCTTCGGAGCGGCGCCCCGCCTGCCATTACTGGGCAGGATGGTTTGAAGGCCCTGGAAGTCGTCGAGGCAATCTATCAGTCGGCGGATGGCGGTCGAAGCGTGCGGCTTTGAATCAAGGGGCCACGAAGGCAGCTAGTCTTGAGGTTCAAGGTCGGGGTGAGCCTTGGCCCAGCTTAGGTACTCGTCAACCGTGTAAAACGTCCGGTAATTGAAAAGCCGCTCGCCATCTTCCACCGGAACCGTCCAATCCAGACTCCATGAGTCTCCGATTTTGCGCATCCACTCTTTGAGCTTGCCCTCCATCTCTTCATGGACGGAGGAGGCGCCGTGATCGTTCACGAGATTGCTCATCTCATACGGATCATTTTCAAGATCGTAGAGTAACCACGCCCGGGCTTCCGTGCGAGCGTATAAATAACGATCCGTCCGGACGCCGCGCCAGGCATTTAGAACGCCGCCCGCGTGATAAGGACCGAAAATCTGGAAGAATGCGGAGGACGGGCCTCGGTCGCTCCCGTCCAAGATTACTGATGATAAGTCCGTCCCCTGCATTTCAGGTGGAACAGTAATTCCGCACAAGGTGAGAAGCGTGGGAGCGATGTCGACATGCGAAAAAAGTGTCCCCTTGCGCTGGCCGCCCTTTACACGGCGAGGGTATCGCAAAATGCCGGGAACCCGGATCGATTCTTCCCAAGGCTTTCGCTTGAGGATTTTTCCTTGCGAACCCAGCATGTTGCCGTGGTCTGAAGAGAAGAGGACAATCGTGTCCTCCTCAAGACCGAGTTCTTTCAGCGCATTCATAAGCCTGCCGATTTGATCATCGATCGCCGTGATGGCCGCATAATAGCCCGTGATATCCTTGCGGCTGCCGCCGCGAATGCCGGAAACCCAGTTCGGCGGCACCTTCAGAGCATCCGGGCTATACATCTTGAGGTATTTTTCCGGAGCGAGGTAGGGGTCATGCGGTGCGCCGATTCCGACCATCAAGAAAAATGGCTGACTTTGCGCCTCGTAAAGAAACTCAATGGCCAGGTCGGTCCAGCCCTCCGGCTCATATTGGGTGGTGATGATGGGGACGTTGGCGTCGCGGAAATACCAACTGTAGAAGTAATTGTGATTGCATTCGTTGGCCGCCCACCACTCAAACCCGTGACGGCGCGGCCCGGGAGGAACGAAGCCCGGCAAGCGCGGCCCACCATCCAGATGCCATTTGCCGACGTATCCGGTGCGGTAACCCGCCTTCTTGAAGGAATCCGCCATTGTACCCAGCGCCTCGCGCAACCGAAGGTCATTCGCCACCATTCCGTTACGGCTGGCATACGTGCCGGTCAAAATGTTGGCGCGCGCGGGGCAACAGACGGGCGTATTTGCAAAAGTGTTCCGGAACAGGACTCCATCCGCTGCAAGCTGGTCAAGATGAGGAGTGCGCACGTCCACGTTCCCCATGCAGCCTAACGCCTGGCCGCGCCACTCGTCAGGGAGAATAAACAGCACGTTGGGTGGCCGTTCGCCAGCATGCTCGGCTGCCTCTGCGTATGCCGAAGCCGCTGCGCTGCCCGCGCCCAAAGCCTTGATGAAATCTCTCCGCTTCAACCCACACCTCACTGAGCTGCAATCGCGTGCGATGCCAGGAACGCCCGGCAGCCTACGAGCACGCTCAGTAATACCAGCATGAACACCCGCAACACAACACCCATCCGCCTCGTTAGCGTTTCATGCACTCACATGCAATCTCAACAACCTGCAAGTCTACCAGCGAAAAGGGTTCGTTGCGGCCCGATCTGAGTGGCGCGATTCCCTTCTTGACACGAGGTGATCGACTCCAGTATTCAAGGACATGCCTGCCGCGGCATGTTTGCGATCATGACCGAATTCATTCATGGCTCTACATGATGCCAGTTAGGAGGTAATCGATGGGAAGAAATAACATTGGGAAAGCGTTGCGCGGAGTTGTTTTGATACTGTATTTTGCCACCGGCTCTTCTGCCTTCGCCGCCGGCACAGCCAATTTCAATGTAAAAGACTACGGCGCAACGGGAATAAGGGCTGACAACGCGACAAGCGCTATTCAAAAAGCCATCGACGCCTGTGCCCAGGCAGG
>JASHTZ010000115.1 GCA_030040295.1 Terriglobia bacterium
TACGCGGTCGAACAACCCCACGATCCAACTTAATCATCTTATTTTAAACATGTTAGGTGCTCAATAGGTTTTGGCAAGGAACTTGCCTCTAAGGTGGGTGCAAGGTGGCCGATAGTTGGGAGGAAGTTGGCTATGGTGACCAAATCGATGAAACTTTTTCAGAGAGCAATGATTTACAGCTTAGTGGGAATGTTCACCCTGACCATGACCGGGTTCGGGCAGGAGCAGCCGGCGCAACCGCCACAGAATCCAGCACCCGCCGCGACGCCGCAGAATTCTCCGGTGCCTGCGGATAATCCGCAGAACTCACCGGACAATCCGCAGAACCAGCCCACTCCGGACCAGCAAAACCCGCAAACGCCTGACAATCCGCAGAATCCCCCGGCGCCGGCAGATCAGCCGCCCAGTGCGCCGCCCGCGGACCAGCCGGCGCCGCCTCAGCCTGCCGCGCCCGGATGGCATCGATTCTCGCCGCCGCCCGCGCAGCCCGCGCCTCCGCAGGGCCCTGCGCCGCAGGCGAATCCAACACCGGCTCCGCTCCCGGTTCCCGCGCAGATTACGATTCCTGCGGGAGCGTTTATAACCGTGCGGCTTGATCAGTTCCTTTCTTCTGACAAAAACAAAGCAGGTGACGCCTTCTCCGCAAGCCTGGCGCGGCCCGTGGTGGCGGATGGATTGGTGGTTTCGAGGCGTGGTGAAGTCTTGGGCGGAAAAGTGATTGACGCCCGCAAAGCAGGACGCGTGAAAGGGACTTCGCAGTTGCAAATTACGCTGAATTCTCTGGCACTCGCAGACGGCCAGCAGGTTCCGGTTGAAACCGCACTCACCAGCATCACCGGCCCCACTTCCAATGGACGTGATGCCGCCGCCGTGGTCACCACCACTGGCGTGGGCGCGGCGATTGGCGCTGCCGCTGATTGGGGCACCGGAGCCGCCATCGGCGCAGGAGCCGGACTTGTGGCCGGCCTGGTGGGTGTGCTGGTAACTCGCGGCCGGCCCACCGTGATTTACCCTGAGTCGCAGTTGACTTTCAAGCTTTCCAAGCCCGTCACCTTCTCCACCGAACGGGCTCCCCAGGCGTTCGTTGACGCCCGGACTTTGAATACTCAAAGCGCCGGCATGCAGGGTCCTCCGCAAGGTCCTGCCCGCGGTTTTGCTCCCTGTGCCGGACCGGGTTGCGCTCCCTATCCGCCGCCTTATTACTACGGTCCCTACTACCCCTATTATCCGTACCCCTACTACTGGGGACCGACGATTGGTTTCTACTATGGCGGATTTTACGGGAGAGGCTTTTACGGCCGAGGTTTTTATCGGCGCTAACAAGTGTGTCCCTTGCTGACTTGTCAGCATTTAATCCTCCGCAGACCGCCGGCCTGCTCCATCTAAGGATCAGACCGGCGGATTTTTTTGCCCTCAGCTCTCACCGCGGATTGTCGCAAGCGGCGACGCCAAGTGCCACGACCCCTCCCGAACGCCTATAAGTCTCTGCATCGGAATGGATTACTGGTTTCGACAGCCCTGGGGTTTCAAGGTCCGGCATGGCCGGATCGTTTGACGGCCGGCCGAATGGCAACGTCATTTGCGGCTGGCAGGCTGCGGCGGAGGGTTCGGTGCGCGTGCCATTCAGGCCGTAGCGCACGCGCAGTCCAGCCATGAATTTCGAGATTTTTTCCGGATACTCCCCGCGCAGGTAAGCAGACCGCGCGTAGAGCCGGTGATAGCGATTGGCAAGTTCAGGAAACTCCCTCTCCAGAAACGGCATGAAGTGCTTCATGGCGGAGGGCATCAGGAAAAGCACGCCGGCGTAAAGGCCGCACGCACCAGCTTCTGCCGCGCGGGCCGCCAGCGCCTCCAGCATGCGTGGCGCGTCATTCAGCCCGGGCAGAATGGGCATTACGTTCACGCCCACGCGGATTCCGGCCTGGTCCAGCTTGCGGACCGCCTCCAGTCGCTGCGCAGGCGTGGGCGCCTTGGGTTCCAGCAGCCGCGTCAGGCGCTCATCGAGCGTGGTCACGGTCATGTGGATACTGAATCGATGCTTGCGCGCGAGAGTCCGGTGGAGGTCGAGATCACGCAGCACCAGTACCGATTTGGTGGTGATGGAAAGATCCAGTCCCTGGAAGCCTGCAAAGACTTCCAGAATCCGCCGGGTGATTTCAAACTGTTTTTCCGCGGGCTGGTAGGGATCCGTGGCGGTGCCGAGGGCGATGGGCAGACCCTTATCGCGCCCCCGGCGAAGTTCGGAGCGCAGAAGTTCCGATGCATCGCTCTTGGCATAGATCTTGCGCTCGAAATCACGGCTGTCCCACATCTCCATGAACTCATGGGTGTAGCGCGCGTAGCAGTATTGGCAACCGAACTCGCACCCGCGATAAGGATTGATGGTCCAGGCAAAGGGAAAGCGGCCACTCGACTGGCGGTTGAGCGTGGAGCGAGCCTCCAGGCGGAAATATTCCACCTCCGCCCGCTCGCGCAGCCGCGGGCTTTCCGCCGCCATGCGTGCAATGCCTACCAGCGGCGATTTCTCGGCGATTTTTTGCAGCGAAGCGCAGCCCATCCTGCCCTCTTTGGAACAGGAATAGTTTCGCTTTTTGTTCGCCTTTTGTCAAGAGGAGGATTTTCGCGTGATGGGTCAGTGTGAGTTCTGTAGAGTCCGGTGTCCCCACCCGCGATGGGCGATTATCCTTTTTACGCAGAAGGGACCAGGGTGCCCATCACGTTTCAGATTTCTGTTTTTTAATGATATCCAGAATAGCCTTAACCCTGAGATTTTCCAGTTGAAGAGAGTGTTCGCGGAGGGTTGTTTTCAGCGTGGTAAGGGCGATCTTGAATTCGGTTGGACCTGCCGCCGAGACTACGGCCATACACAAATCACGAATCTCATCTTCCATAATCGGCCCGCGCTCTGGCATGTGGATTTGGCCCAAAACAGAAATGATGTCATACCAGAGACATTTGGTTGCAAAAATTTCCAGGGCAACGTATGTTAGGCAATTTCTTGACAAGAAGCTATTTATTCGGAGGCCAGTTCCTTGTAAGGTAATGACCGCTGTGTCCGCCAGTCTGGCAAGCGACTGCGTGAAAATATCAGGGGGGCGTCGCGAAAGCAGGCTTGCCCGGCGCCGGCCTTTCCTGCCTGCTGGAGGACTGGCTGATTCCCCCGTGTCAAAGCCACCTGCGCGTGCTGCGCGAGACCGGCTTCGTGGAATCCATGGTGGACGCGCAACGCCGAATTTACCGGCTGAAACCCGAACCCTTTAAGGAGTTGAATGCGTGGCTGGCCCAGTTCCGCCGGTTCTGATACGCTCACATCGATGCTTTGGAACGCAACTTGGAACGAATGGCCCCATCAACACCATCCAAAGGGAAGACGAGCAGAAACCGATTCGGCCTAAACCGCGACCGGAACACAGGAGAAACGAAATGAAGATCAAACTCACCAGCGTTTACGTTGACGACCAGGAGAAGGCGCTGCGCTTCTACACCGAAGTATTGGGCTTTGCCAAAAAAACCGACTTCAGTCAGGGCCCTTATCGCTGGCTGACCGTGGCCTCGCCCGAGGAGCTTGAGGGCACCGAACTGCAACTGGCGCTGAACAACAATCCCGCGGCCAAAGCCTATCAGCAGGCATTGTTCCAGCAAGGCCAGCCGGCGGCCATGTTCTTCACGGACGACGTGCAGGCCGATTACGATCGCATGAAAGCGCGCGGCGCCGAGTTCACGATGCCACCAAAGGATGTGACGGCTTCCAAGATCGCCATGCTGAAGGACACCTGCGGCAATCTCATTCAAGTCACGCAATTGAAGCGCTGGTAGGGCGCCGTTCATGTTCAGTCTGAAGTTAGGAGAAGGAGCTGACCGGCGACGAAAGGGTTGGCATGGGAGGATGGGTCGCGGCTGGCGCACGATATTCCTTTAACGGTATAGATTTATGATCTATACTCAGTGTCGAGAGGAAAATGTCTATGGCCACGACGGGAATCGCCAAATTATTTCGCAATGGCCGGAGCCAGGCCGTTCGGCTCCCTCGCGAGTTCCGCTTCGCAGGTGATAGGGTACGGGTGCGGAAGGTTGCGGGCGGAGTTCTGCTGGAACCGTACGCGGCAGACCCGGCCGAGTGGTTTGACGAAATCGATCTGTGGGGCTGCAAACCCTTGCTGAGCGGAGGACGAAAGCAGCCGCCGGCGCCGCGCCGTAAGATCTTCCGATGAATTATCTGCTGGACACGAATGCCTGTATCGCCTTGATAAACGGCAAGCCCGCCTCCGTTCGTAACCGATTTCGCGCGGCCATCGCAGCCGGGCAC
>JASHTZ010000116.1 GCA_030040295.1 Terriglobia bacterium
GGCGGGCTCCTTCCTTGATAAACACACCCATTCTACTGCCAACCGGGCTCCAAGTCATGATGCGATTTCCAGAATTTCCCGCGGTCAGGTAGAGATTGCGATTTAATTGCAGCCGGCTTGCTGAACGCCGCTTCTCAAACCGGCAGCCTGAGTTTGAATTTTGAAATTTCAAGTTTGAAGTTCCCAGGCGCGGAACTTCCAGAATCTGTTTCAAAACCTTCTGTCTTGGGTTGAAGGATATGATGACGGGCGCTTGACGCTTCTCCGCAGTTCGTGGCATATCGCCGATAGCCTGTCTGTCGGGGCTCCCCGGAGGGGAGGGAATTCAATAGCCGGGGGTGAACCCCCCGGAAATCGCCCCCCACCCCGCCTTCGGCGCCCATCTCCCCGCGCACGGAGAGAGGGGATGGGGTGAGGGGGTGCATGTTTACCGGGGGCGCTGCCCCCGGCTATTGATATGGCGCCCCTGCGGGGCTAAAGAAGTCAACAGGTTCCACATGGTGTTGAAACAGCTTCCAGTCAACAAATCCGGTTACGCGGAGGGTCCATTGCCATCCGGAAAATTGATTCCTAAAATCCCGGCAACCCCCGTGGAGTTTTCGATTCCCACTTCGCCGGCGCGTGGCGTGCCCTCGCGGCCCACCCAGACAACCTTAAAAACAGCGGAGTTTTTGCCCCGCAGTGGCTCCACTTTCATGAGCGTCCCCACTTTGAACGCAATGCGCGTCTTCAACTTTGCGCCGAACTTGCTCAGCGTGACAATCTGCGCGTTCTCAGCGAATGGCGTGCGATTGGGCAGGGTGCCGGATATCCTCACCGTGCACCCGATATTCACTCGCGCACTGCGGCGCATTGGAGGCGAACCTTCATTCTTTCCCATGGCAACCTCCTTTTCTTCCTTGACCTGCGGGCTCTTCGCAGGGCAACAAGCCTCGCGCCTGCCCGTGGATCAGTTTCCGCAACTCCCCGGTTGCAAACGAATAACTCGCATTCTTCCCGCTGGGATAGGTTCAAACGCGTCTCCTAACCAGCGCAAGGCAAAATCCCGGGCTATTTAATTGGCAGGGGCCTGGCGGATATCCTAGCACAAGCCGATTATCGTGAAAATGCCTTCGAGTGCCTTCGAGTGGATTTCGACGTGTTGCGCCTGCCCGCCGGAGAGTCGATGTTATACTTGCCGCCACCGCGTTCAGCGGCAAAATCCTCTTTCGAGGCAAGGCCCGTGCACAAGCGCACCCGCATCTTAAAGAGCAGAACAATTTTTCACGGCAGAGCCGTCAATTTGAAAATTGAAAGGGTAATCGAGCCGGGAGGCGTTGATACCACGCGTGAAGTGGTTTATCACCCCGGCTCGGTTGTGGTGGTTCCCCACCTCACGGATGGGCGCCTGATTCTGGTGCGCCAATATCGCCATGCCGCGCGCCAAAGCCTTTGGGAGCTGGTGGCCGGCGGCATGGAACCCGGCGAAACCGTTCGTCAAAGCGCACGCCGCGAGCTGCGCGAGGAGACTGGATTCGACGCGCGTGTGCTCAAGCCCTTTCTCGATTTCTATCCCAGCCCCGGAATTCTCAGCGAGAAGATGCATCTGGTGGAGGCATGGGACCTGAGGCCATCTAAGAAGCAGCCGGACGCAGATGAACGAATCGAGACCGGATTCTTCAGCGTCAAGCAGGTGATGGAGATGATCCAAAGCAGAAAGATTCACGACGGAAAGACGCTGGCGGGAATCCTCTATCTCTTCCGGACGGAAATTCCCAAGTCATGAATTTCCCAATGTAAAGAACGCCTCATCGCCTCAATTTCCACTTGACAAGCCGTGGGCAGTGAGGCTAATTGTATTGACGAGGGAGCCGGGAAAGTGTTCTCGTTGGGAATGTGTTCATAGGAATAAAGGGCCGAGGATCGAACAGATCTTCGGCCTTTTCTATTTTGGCACCACTCAAGGAGCGGTAACCCCGAAAGTAAAATCAAGGAGGGCGCAAGTGGCAAGACTTCAAGGAAAAGTAAAGTGGTTCAATAACAGCAAAGGGTACGGGTTTATCGGCCAGGAAGGCGGAGCGGATGTCTTCGTCCATTACTCGGCCATTCAGGGTGAAGGATTCAAGACCTTGCAAGAGGGCGACACAGTTGAGTTCGAGATCGTCCAAGGTCAAAAAGGGCCTCAGGCCGACAAGGTCACAAAGCTCGGGTAACCGGCATCTGCTTCAGCATTTCCTGGCCCAACCCTCGTGGTTGGGCCTTTTTGTTATCAACCACTTGCGAAGGAGCCTCCTTTCTCAGTTGGCGCCACGGAATTTTTACCTATCTTTTGCTTGCTTTTCACTTGCCTAAGCGAGAAAATAGCCGCCGTTAAGAAACTTACGGCACGGTAACCGCTTGACGTTCAGGACGTCATAAATAGCATCCCGAAGTTGGAAGAGCTTGAACGGTCACAGGTTGAGGTGCAAGGAGGGTGTGGCGATGATGAAGTTGGGGCGCGCCGCCGTCGCGATATTGGTTTTATCTTTAGCCGCCATGGCTCAGGATTACATCCCTCTGATCCACCGCGACATCCCGAGCGAGATTACGTCCACCGCATCGCGCCTTACTCTGACGGTCCCTGCCGAAACGGAATTCAAGGTCCAGGTTCTTTCTGGAATTCACTCCCAGGTCAATCATGTCAATGATCCCGTCATCGCGGAAGTCACCAAGCCGGTGTTTGTGCATGGCGAGCTGGCGCTGCCCTCAGGAAGTTTGCTGGACGGCCACATCACCATGATCCGCAACGCGGGCCACGCGCACCGTTCCGCGGTGCTCGGCCTGCGATTTGATCGCATCACCCTTCCCGATGGACAGGAAAAACCCGTTGCCGCGGTTCTTGCCGCGCTGGAAAATCCCAAGATGCTGGACATTCACCTTGACCAGGAAGGCCATCTGACGGGCAATCGCGTGCTCCCCTGGAAAGGACTGGTGGGTGGGTTCGCGACCTTGGGCACGTTCGGCGCCCTGAAACTTGCGGCGGTGGGCTCAGCCAGCGCCACCATCGCTCTCCCCATCAGCGGAGCCGCGATTATCAGCTACGAGACCCTGTGGCGTCGCGGGCGCGAGGTGAATCTACCGCCTGACACGCAGTGCCGCTTGCGCTTGAACTATCCTCTGACCGTTCACCTGCCCTGGTAAGTGACGGATGGATCCCCTCATTTTTCATAACGACCGCATCATTCCCCTGGCGGAGGCGCGTCTTTCTCCAGGCCAGATGGGCTTGCTGATGGGCTGGGGAGTCTTTTCAACCCTGCGCATCTATGAGGGGGTTCCCTTCGCATTCGATCGCCACTGGGCGCGCATGTCGCATGACGCGGAGCGCCTGGGCATTGCCCTCGATTACCGCCAGTCGAGCGTCTGGAAGTCATTTGTGAGTTTGGCAGCCGCCAACCAGCGCAAGGAAGGCGCCGCGAGGATTTCGTTCATTAAGAATCATGGTGGTCTTTGGGCGGATGCGCCCGCCAGCCCACCCACTGATCTGCTGATTTTTACGAGCACCATGGCCGCATGGCCGGCGGCGCACAAGCTCACACTTTTTCCCAACGCGATTTATTCCGAGGGAAAACTGGCCGGCGCAAAAATGCTCTCCTGGGTACAAAATATCGGCACGCTCGAACGCGTTCACGGCGAGGGATTCGATGACGCATTGCTGCTGAACGAGCGCGGGCAACTGGCCGAGTGCACTTCAGCAAATATTTTCATGGTGCGCGGCCGCGAGGTTTGCACACCCCCTTTGTCCTCGGGCTGCCTGCCGGGAATTACCCGCAGCGTTCTTTGCGAAGTCATCCCCGCGGCCGGCTTCACATTCCTGGAGCAGGACCTTTCCCCGGCCGACCTCAATACCGCCGAGGAAGTTTTCGTCAGCTCCACCACTCGCGAAGTCGCAGCGGTGGAGAGCATCCGGCCCAATTGGAAATTCGACGCGCCGGGCAAAATTACGCGCGAAATCGCCGCGGCATTTCAAAATTACGTTAAGTCCCACCTCCTGCGCGCTACTGCGACCACTTGAATCCCCCAGCCTTGAAGCACTGGGCCGCAAACGCCGTGGCAGCCAAGCTGCGAGCCAAAACGTGGCATGGTCACCCTGGCCGCGCACGGGCGGGGACGCTCGTGACACTCAGCAAGTGTAGCGCGATCTGCCTTACGCCTCTCCATTGGCGAGCGCAGGTCGGCTATGGCGCAGGACGATTTTTGGGTGGTGATAAACGACGGCGCCGGCAAAGCGGCTTGCCGGCAGCTTTACGCCAAAGGTGTGAGTTCGACCACCTCGGCCTTCACGGGCCCTGCTTCCCTCGTATTTCCAGTCTTTTTCACGCAGAAACGCAACATCAACTCTCCAAATCACCACGGCTTTCCCAGCCTTGATGATTTTGGCAGGATCAACCAGATAGCGCCATATGATGTACCAGCCAGAATGGTTGTAGTGCGATTGCAAAGTCCAAGGACGCGTCGTGCCCTTTGACTCCAGCGCCTGCTCAGATGGTGGATTCAACCTGCCTCCCAGTGACATATC
>JASHTZ010000117.1 GCA_030040295.1 Terriglobia bacterium
AGAGAATCGGGTGATTGCGTGAGCGGGTGATCAGGTGATCGCCCTAGCTCTGCACCACCTGTCCCCTTGCCTGCCTCCGCATTCATAAATCCGCGAATCTGCACGAGCGGTGGTAGAGAAGGCGCGGCGCCGATTCTCAAAAGCTCGCTAGGAGGCTGCTCACCCCCTCTCGCGATCACCCGATCGCCCGATTCTCCTGCAGTTAGAATTTGATCCACCAGATGCTTGTGGGAATTCCCCACCACCCACGCAACGCCACTCAGCCGCGCGATTTCCTGCGGAGCACGTTGGGCGTAGCAGCCGGTCACCAGGATTCGGCATTGGGGATTCCGCCGATGGATGCGGCGAACAATTTGGCGCACCTCAGCGTCGGCGGAGGCCGTCACGGTGCAGGTGTTAAGGACGGCGAAGGCGCTGCTTTCGATACTCGAAGCTTCCACGAGACCGCCAGCAAGCAACTGCTGCTTCAGCGCGGCCCCGTCGGCTTGGCTGGCCCGGCAGCCGAAGTTGAAAATGTGGAAGCTGGAAACGCTCATTTGGAGATTGTAGCTAACCTTGCGCAGTTCGGGTAGACACACTTATGGGCCGGGGTGCGGATGACGAAGTGTGAGTTGAAAAGTTAAGCGGGTGCCGCAGCAGCCCTGCGCTGTTGAAAGCATTCCCGGCAGTAAACCGGCCGACCCTGAGTCGGCTTGAAAGGCACGGTGGTTTCCTTGCCACATTGCGAACACATCGTGGAGGTTTCCACACGCTGGTAGCCCTGCCCGCTCATCATCTGACTTCGTTTAGACTTGCAGGGTTTGCATCGCTTGGGTTCGTTCTTGAAACCCTTGTCGGCAAAGAACAGTTGTTCCCCTGCGGTGAAAACGAAATCCGCACTACAATCGATACACTTGAGGACCCTATCCCGGTATTCCATGCCTCACTCCCTCATGCGAACAGGGCCTCAACTGCGGAGATGTGAACAAGCGAGCAAGCAAGCGCGGGATCTCGCGCCGCATGCTCCATCATTCAGCACACTTGCCTCAGTCCTGTTCGTGCCTTGCCTTCTTGCGAGCCCTTTTCCGTGCCAGTGCCGCCTTTACTCTTCGCTTCTCTCCCGGTTTCAGATAGAAGGAATGCTTTTTGATTTCTTTAATGATGTCCTCTTGTTGAACCTTTCGCTTAAAGCGGCGCAGCGCATTCTCCAAAGACTCTCCGTCCTGAAGTCTGACTTCAGCCAATCGATCAACACCCCCATTTCTTTGAGGAAGATGAGAACAAAAACCTGTTGTGCAGGTACCAGGATTGTTACCCACTAAAATATATAAGTCAAGCGCATTTTAAGGTTTTTATCTATCCTGTCAGAGGGCCGCTGGGCGGTGTCCCACAGCCTTCCGCCACCCCTCAGTCGCGCTGCGTAAACCTTGACACTCGCAAAACCGACGTGCTACATTGGCGGGTCTTTGCAGGATAGTCAATTCACACCTCTGAGGCCTAGCCACTTCAAATGGGGGCGATTTTCAGCCAGCTCGGGCACCTTTTCATTCGAACCATCCCTACGGTCATTTTGGTCTTTGCCTTATTCGTCATCCTTGAACGCATTTTCTTTCGCCCTCTTCGCGCCGTGCTGAAACATCGCGAGGACTCGACGGTGGGCGCACTGGCGCGCGCTCGCGAACAAGCTGCGGCAGCAGAAGCCAAGGCGAAGGAGTATGATGCGGCCATCCAGGCAGCCCGGCAGGAGCTCTACCGCCAGCGCGAGGCGGACCGCCGCAAGAACCTGGGGCAGCGTGACGAAGCCCTGCGAAGGGGCCGCGAGCAGGCCGAGGCTTTGATCCACGACGGCCAGGCCGAGTTGGCCCGTGAAGTCTCGAGGACCAAAGCAGAATTGGAAGCCGCGTGCCAATCCCTGGCGGAGGAAATCTCGCAAAATTTGTTGGGAGCGGATTCGCCTTCCGGTGCGGGGCGGAGGTCCCAACTTTGATCCGTGCGCTGCACCAATTTGCATGGCTAACCCTTTTGGGAATCTGCCTTGCCGGGGTCGCATCGCCCATCGCGGCGCGGGCGCAGGATGCCGAGCCTCCGGCCAAGAAAGAAAATTCCGAGCCGCCCCACGAGCTGCTCTACAAAACCATCAACTTCATCATTCTTGTGGGAGGTCTCGGTTACATCTTGCGCAAGCCCATGGCGGACTTCTTCAGCGGCCGCTCGGCCTCCATCCAGAAGGCATTGGGCGAGGGCCGTAAGGCGCTGGAGGCTTCGCAAGCGCAGCTTCGCGCGGCGGAAAGAAAGCTGCGCGGGCTGGAAGCGGAAATTGCCGCGCTCCAGGCCGCTGCCGAGCGCGACATGACGGCGGAGCGCCAGCGCTTGCAGCAAGCCGGCAGGGAGGATACGGAGCGTATTCTGCAAGCGGCGCGCGCCCAAATCGATTCCGCCTTGCGCGCCGCCAAGCTGGAACTGAAGCAATACGCCGCGCAGAAATCCGTCGCTCGCGCCGAGGATTTGATTCGCACCCGCCTGGATGACGCCGGCCGCCGGCGGCTGGTAACGCAGTTTGCGGCCACCGTTGGAACCAAGGAAGCAAAGAACTGAGGCATTTTGAATTCTGAGTTTCGGATTTGAGATTGAGCTGCGGCGTGCCCCCCGGATCAGCATCAGGCACGCCGCGCGCAAAGCCGAAATCGCAAGTTCAAAATCCAACACAGGGTACTGTCAATGCCAATCGTTGTTGCCAACCGCTATGCGCGCGCCCTTGCCGAGGTCGTGGCACCCCGGGGGAATTACCGCCAGGTGCTGAGCGAATTGCAGGATTTCGTTGCGGTTTACCAGGAGAGCCTGGAATTGCGCGAAGTCTTCGAGACTCCGGCGGTCACCATGGCGCAGAAGCTCAAGGTGGTGGAATCGGTCGCCGCGAAGCTGGGCAGCTCGCCGGTGATGCTGAATTTCCTGCGCGTGGTGATGAGCCACTATCGCATGCCCATCCTCGGCGAAATCCTCCAAGCCTTCCGCAACATGGCGTACGCGCGACTGGGGATTGCGCAGGTCAAAGTCTCTTCCGCCGCGGCCTTATCGGGCGATGAGCAGGACCTGCTTCGCAAGCGATTCAGCGAGCTGACCGGCAACCAACCGGAGCTGGAATTTCACCTGGACGCCGGACTGATTGGCGGACTTGTGGCGCAGATCGGAAGCACAATTTACGATGGGTCCATCCGCGGCCAATTAGC
>JASHTZ010000118.1 GCA_030040295.1 Terriglobia bacterium
GCCTTACTTTTGGGATGAAATCGGTTATTACATCCCGGCGGCCCTGGATTTCTATAAGTCGTGGTTGCTGATTCCGAAGAGTACTTTGCCCGAAGGGCACACGCCGCTGGTAATGATTTATCTCGGTTTGGCCTGGCAGCTATTCGGTTTCTCAACTGTGGTAGCGCGTGGTGCGATGACCTTGATTGCCGCGGCGACGGTCACCCTGCTCTATGGATTGGGCCGCCGCGTGGCAAGTGCGGAAGCCGCTGCCTGGAGCGCGCTGTTGCTGGCGCTCTCACCGCTCTTCTTCGCGCAGAGTACTCTTGCGCTGTTGGATCTGACAGCCGGACTCTTCACCACACTGGCGATTCTGTTTCTGCTTGAGAATCGCATTGGGCTCTTCGCGCTGGCGGCTTCTTCGGCGATTCTCAGCAAGGAAACCTCGGTGGTTCTGCTGCCTGTCGCGTGGGTTTTTGCGTGGAGAAGATGGGGCAAAGATCCTGCGGGGCGGCGCCCTCAACTCTTAATGTCAGCAGCGCTGGTTTCGCCGCTCGCGCCCCTTGCCGCCTGGGCAGTGTACTACCATCACATGATGGGATTCTGGACGGGCAATGCCTCCTACCTCAGCTACAACCTCTATTCCACACTTTCGCCCGTACGCATATTCCTCAGTCTGCTGCGGCGTCTTTATGAGCTCTTTTTCAGCGGATTCGATTGGCTCATCACAGCGGGCGCTTTGGCGGGATTCTGGTGGACACGCCGGGAAGAAAGAAACTCGAAACTGGAAACTCGAAATTCGCAGCCAAGTGGGAGTTTCGAGCTTCGAGTTTCAAATTTCCAATTCCTCGCCGCCGGCCTGATGGCCGTCTATCTGCTCTTTCTGAGCGTGGTGGGCGGGGCCATTCTTCCCCGCTATCTGCTTGCCGTCTGGCCGGTGTTTTTCCTGCTCGCGGTGTGCTGGGTGATGCGCCTGCCGCGCGGGCCGGCCCGGCTGATTCTGGCGGCGGCCGCGGCGTGCTTCGTGTGCGCGTGGTTCATCAATCCGCCTTACCCGTTCCCGTTTGAGGATAACCTGGCGTACTCGGATTTCATCAAGCTGCACGAGCAGGCTGCGCGTTATTTGCAGATGCAATCAGGCCAACCTCGAATTTTGACGGCGTGGCCGGCGACCGACGAACTTACCATGCCGTCCCTTGGTTACGTGCGCGCACCGTTGCGCGTGGTTCCAGTGCAAGGTTTCATGCCCGGGGATTTCATGCAGGTGTCTTCGCAATCTTTCGATCTCATTTATCTTTACAGTCGCAGATGGGAGCCGCCAGGCAACTGGGTGACGAGGTTCCCCACTTTGCTGCGCGTAGAGGAACGATATTTCAACTATCATCCACAAGTCGAAGTTCAAACTCTCGTCAATCACTATCACCTCCGATTGTTGGCGGAAATGGAGCGGCGCGGCCAGTGGGTGCGGATTTACGCTCATTCATCTTCTTTTCAATGAATTGCATCGGGCTGGGACCGTTGGTTCGGGCAGTTTCATCTTCAGCCTGCGCAGGTCCGGGGATTTCGAGCTTTCAACACACGTGGAAGTCAGGTCAAATTCTGAGCATGTGGTATACTCCCGCCCCCATGCAGTTTAGTGTCTTGCACGGTCGGGTCGCTGAGTGGTGCCTCGATTTCAGGAGTAAGTCCCTGTCTCAGTGCCGGCTTCCAGAAGTGGGCCTTCCTGGAGGCCAGGGCCTTTATGTGTCACGAAATTGGAGGTTGTCTTTGGTCCCTATGCAGTCCTTGCGGAGTGGAACCGTGCCAGCGTCAACTGAGCCGGGGCCGGTTACCACATTCTTCTTTTTCATGTGTGCTATTTGCTTCTCGTTGGTGGTTCCCCCTTCAAACCTTTGGGCGCAACAGGAAAACCCCCAGGTGGTTCAGCCCAAGCAGACTGTCGTGGTCACAGGCGTGTATGAACCTTTGCCGCTCGGTGAAGTGGATCGCCCCATCGTTCAACTCGATGTCACCGATAATGAGCTGGTCTCCAACTCCCTGGAGGATTTTCTGCGGATGGATTCCTCCATTGACTTGGAGGAGCGCGGAGTGAACGGAACCCAGGCGGACGTTGCCATGCGCGGAGGGACTTTCGAGCAAACGCTGATCCTGGTGGACGGTTTTCGCATGAACGACATGCAAACCGGACATCACGATATGGATCTGCCGTTTTCGGTGGATTCCTTTTCGGAGGTAGAGGTTCTGCACGGCGCGGGATCCACGATTTATGGTTCTGACGCAGTGGGGGGGGCGATCAACTTCATTACTCAGGCGCCACGCTACTCGGAACTTCGGGTGCGCACGGGTCTCGGCAATTTTGGAGTCAATCAGGAAGGCGCCACCGGAAGTTTGGTTACCCGCAGCCTCGCGGAAGAGCTTAACTTTTGGCGCGACTACTCCTCGGGATTCATGCCGGACCGCGATTATCGCGATCTTGCCCTCAATTCTCTAACAGATTTTTCCTCCTCCCTGGGTGCGACGGAACTTATCCTGGCGCACAATGACCGCCCGTTCGGCGCCAACCAGTTCTATGGGCCTTATGATTCCTG
>JASHTZ010000016.1 GCA_030040295.1 Terriglobia bacterium
GCGGTAAGGGGCGTGCGATGCTCAAGCCTGCCAATTGCAGCCCTGCCCCCAGGAAAACAATCGTGATACCGCGTCGAATCTGCTGGGCACGCATGGTATTTCGGACATCGGGGTTTCAAGTACTCTTGTGCGTGAAATCCCGCATGCCATGTGTGAAAGTACGCATTTGAACTTATGGGGTCGCCGTCCCGCCAGACTTCGCTTTTCTACCATAACTTATGGTTGGGTCAAGGGTTAAAGAGAGCGTCGGCACCGCGCAAAACCCTCGGCCGCCAAGTTCGGCCTTTATGTCTTACGCACGTTGGTCACCAAAGACCTTGACGCAACAAGATTTTTTCAATTTCTCAAATCTGAACCTGATTGTCACTGCTTCTCTCGTACCATTACCTTAAGGACTGGCCAGTGCAGCAAAGGATGGGGAGTTTTTGAAAAGCCTCCCACGGGCCACAAAGATTTTCTTCCTCTTGGGCACTCACTTCCCACGCGCAGGGGGAACTCCGGCGGAAGCAAGGGCCTCCAGAGGAGCTTCCCGGATTGCGCACGAAGCGAAGTGGCCGAGAGAAAATTACCGAGAGCTATTATACTTATGATGCCTGCGTGCATCCCTGGAAATTCCCCGCGCGTCAGGCTAGAATCCCTTGCGAGGCCTCAGACATGCCCGTGACCAGTTCTGAGAATCATTCTGCGGCATCTGCATCGGCCAGCGTCCGAATCATCGCCATTGCCGTCCTTTTTGGCTGCATCTATTACGCCAGTTCGGTGTTCATCACTCTAATCTGCTCGATCCTGATTGCCTCCGTCCTTGATCCCGGAGTGAGGTTAATGGAGGTGTTGCGCATTCCTCGCTGGCTGGCATCGATGATCATGGTGGTGATTCTGCTGGCGGTCGCGTACCTGGTGATCTATGCCATTTACGGCCGCGTTCAGGCCCTGGTTCTCGAAATGCCCAAAATTGTGGAGAAATTGAAGCCCATCACGCAGCACATTCAGTTGACGGCCCACAACATTCAACAAAGCACACAGACCATTTACCCGGCTTCGCCGGAATCGAACCTGCCTACCGTGAGGTTGCAGCAGGAATCTCCCTACATGCAGTTTTTGTTGCGGGGCATCGGATCGGTCTACGCCTTCATGGTTACGGTGATGTTCATACCCTTGCTGGTTTTCTTCATGCTCACTTCGAAGAATCACTTGTGGGCGGCGTCGCTGAACCTTTTTCCCATTCACCGCCGGCAGCAAGCGGAGGACGTCATCGACGCGATCGCCCGCATGCTGCGGGAATTCGTGTTGGGGAACCTGGTTGTGGGACTGATTTCCGCCGCCATAATTACTCCGGTGTTCGCCGCCATCCACCTTCAATACGCTTTGTTGATGGGCCCGCTGGCCGCGCTTCTCAGCCTGGTGCCATACATCGGCGTGGCGCTGGGAATTCTTCCGCCTTTGCTGGTGGCCTTGATGCAATTTGACACCACGGGACCGTTTATTGCCATCGGCATCACGGTGGTCGTTGTGCATTTCCTGGCCGTGAACATTCTCACGCCAAAATTTGTAGGTGAGCGCGTCAACCTGAACGCGCTTTCGGTGACCATTTCCATGATGTTCTGGTCCTGGCTGTGGGGAGGATTCGGATTGATTCTCGCCGTGCCCATCACCGCCGCAATTAAGGCGGTGTGCGATAATGTTGACGTTTTGAAGCCCTACGGGGCCTGGATGGGAGAAGGGTCGGGATAGGCGGCGTGAGTTCGAAGGGGATTCTTTCAGCAAGTCCCCGTCATGGCCCGCCACGCAGTGCATCCTCTCTGCGCAACTCTTTCACCAGTTCGACAAGCGAATCGCAACCCTGAAAAATTCGAATGCCCGCGATTCCCGCCGCGCCATTTTCGCGGCAAGCGGCGACTCGATCGAGCGTGATTCCGCCCAGGGCAAAAACCGGGATCGAAATCCGCGATGTCACTTCGCGGAGTTTGGCGAGTCCGAGCGGCGGTCCAAAGGGAAGTTTCGAGGGAGTTTCAAAGATTGGCCCGATCAGAAGGTAATTTGCCCCCGCCGCTTGCGCCGAAAGCGCTTCCTCGAGCGAGTGGCAGGAGACTCCCACAATAAATTCCGGCGGCGCCAGCTTTCGCACGGATTCAGCCGGCATGGAGCGCGTGCCTAAATGCACGCCGTGGGCTTTGGCGGCAATTGCCACGTCCAGACGATCATTCAGTATCACTCGAGTTTTTCCCTGTCCACGGGAGAGTCCAAGCGCTTCGTCCGCGAGGGCAAGCAAGCGGCGAGCGGGCAGATCCTTCTCGCGAACCTGCACCCAATCCACCCCGGCGGTGATGGCGCCGGCGATGCAGCCTTCCAGGGTTCGGTTCTTGAGCTGGTTGCGGTCGGTAATGTAGTAGAGCTGGAGATGCGCAGGCATATAAAGCGGGTGGTAGGCCGCAGGTGGTAAGGTGGGAAAGAAGGGAATTACTTGAGTTGCGGGAAGTTTTTCCCAACCTTCCACCTCATCTTTTCTTCAGCTACTTCTTGACGATTCCCAAATCACGGCGCAAACGCCACAACTCGAAGAAAGCCAGCCACACGTCTGCCAAACCGAGGCCGGAAATTGCTCCACGCAAAAAGTAGTTGTGTGCGACGGTGGCCAGCGGCGCGTAGTGACCCACAAAGTAATTCTTCGTCCAAGGCGGGGTCCACGGCAAAACGAAAAGAATGACTCCGAGCTCGAAACAGAACACAATGTAGACGACGGCTGCCAGGCGATTCATGGTTTGATCGATTCGGGAATCCGGTCTCAGGCAAGACGATAGGGGTCACCCCCCCAGCGGCGGGAGGGAAATCTTTCAGGCCTTCTGCTGGAGCTCGCGGATTTTTTCCGCCACGTCGCGGAAGTCGATATTCTGGCTGTAAACCTCGGTAAATCTCTCCAGCGCATTGCGGGAATCTCCGGCTTGCTCGTAGGCCACGCCCAGATCATATTGCAAGGCCATGAGCGCTTCTTCCTCCAGGCCGGGCGCTTCCAGCGCGCGCGCGTACCATTTGACGGCAATTGCCGGCATCTTCTTTTCCATAAAACAGATCGCCAGCAGGCTGCAAGCCTGAAGGTAGTTGGGCGGGAATTCGTCTTTCCCAGCACCCTTTACAACCTTTTGAAATTCGCCGATGGCTTCATCCAACAAACCCATTTCCCGGAAGGCCACGCCCAGATTGTAATGCGTCTCGCGATCGTCTTTATCGGAGGAAGCGGCGCCGGGTTCTTCCATCTCCGAGAGCAAATCGCCCAGACTCGTGGCGCCTTGGGCGGGCGCTGCGGCATGCGGGGCGGCTGCCCTGGGCGGAGGAGGCGGTTGTTGCAGAGTCTCCGCGTCAGGCGTCAAATCGCCCAAGGAGGAAGCCAAATCGCCCACCAGGTCGCCTAACATGTCTGTCCCCAGACCCGCAGATGCGGCGACAGGTTCCTCCTCGACATGTTCGGGAATGGGCGCAGGATTCACAACAAGAGTTGCAGGTGCGGGGAAGGGCTCCGCGAGGGGCTCCGGCTCAGGCGGGGTGGCGAAGATGGCGGGAAGTTCAATTTCCCTGGGTGCCGGCTCCTCCGCCACGGGTTCGTGCACAGGCTCGGGTGGAGCTGCAACCTCGGCTTTTTCTTCATCGATTTCTGCCGTCGCATCTGCCACAGGAGCTTTGTCCGCAACCATGACATCTGCAGGAGGTTCCGCGACAGCCTTCGCCATCGGCGGCGGGGGCGTCGCGAGCGGCGATTGCGCCGCGTGTTCATTTATTTTTTTGCGGAGTTCGGCCATCAGGGAGTGATGCGGATACTTCTCCTCGAGCGCGGTGACGGTTCTTATGGCTTCTTCCACAAAGCCGTTTTCGAGGTAAAACTCAACTTCGATCCGGCTATCCTCGAGGTCACCCGGCAGGGCCTCTTCCGAGCGCGGCGCCGGTGCGGGTTCAGGAACCTCCGGGGGAGCTGGGATGGGTGTGGCAATTTCCTCCACCACGGGCGGCGGTGATGCGAGTTCTTCAACTTGAGCAGGAATTTCCATCGGTTCTGGTGGGGGCGGCTCCGAAATCTCGAGAGTGGGAGCATCAAATCCCATCGCCGCGATGGATTCGAGATCTCCGGAGAGGTCCAACTCCACGGTTGGAGCGGTAGCAGGGGCAGGGGGCGAAGGCCGCGGAGGCTCGGATGGGGCTTCGAGAGGCGCGAGGTCGAAGGTCACGGACCCAGGCGGCGCCGCGGGCGCTGCGGCCTCCTCTTGAGCGATGGGGGATAACGAAAACTCCGTGCTCTCCTCTGCAACCGGCTGTCGCGCAACGGCGGGCTCGGAGCGTGGCGGTTCAGGCGCCGGCGCCGCCTTGGGAGTAGGCGGTGGCGGCAGGGAAACCTCCGGGATAACGCCCTTGGCCGTCGCGATGGCCTGGTATTTGCTCGCCGTTTCCTGATCGCCGCGCTCCGTATAGATCCGGGCAAGTTGTGCGGCCGCAGCTTGGCCTCGCTCTGGAAACCCCTTCCGGGAAATTTCCAGGATGCGCTGGTAAACCTCCACCAAGTCGGGATAAACCTGCAAAACTTTTTCCAATTCATTGATGGCTTTCTCGGTCAGGCTGTAACGGGCAAAGAGGTCGCTGTTCTCAAATGCCTCCTTCAGGATCGCCTCCTGATTGACATCCACACCGGCGTGCTTCGCGGTAGTATCCTCGACCGTGAGCGGCGTCGCCTTGGCGGTAAATGCCACCGGCGCCACCTCGGCCTTGCCCTGCTTCTGGTGAATGACCTTCAGAAGGCCGTGGTAAGTCTCATTCTCCGGCTCCCGCTCGGTCAGCTTCTGATAGGCCATTTCCGCCTTGTCCAAGTCGCCTGCCAGTTCATACGCGCGGCCCAGGGCTTCCAGGACTTCCGGCAAAGTCAATTCGTTGGCCGTCTGCTCGCAAATGCGGTGAATCAATTCCAGCGTGGGGATGTTCTCAGGATCCTTGATCCAAATCTGGCGAAGGGCGTCAATCAAAACGGTGGAGTGGTTCTGAGCGATCGCCTCGTCGGAAACGTCCGCAAGAAAGTGATATGCCCCATCCAAGTCACCCTTCTCAGCCAGCAGGGCGGAAAATTGGGCGACCGGCGCGAAGTCCGTGGGGTTTGAATGGTAAACCTCCATCACCAACTTCTGCGCTTGCGGCAGCTTTCGCGCGCCCAGATAAACGTCCAGCAGGATGCGTTTGCCTTCGGGATCCGCCTGCAAATCGCGCGAGGAGTTGATGATTTTCTCCGCTTCGTCCAGTTGCTGGCGTGAGATGGCCACTTGCGCGCGGAGAATCTGGATCTTGGAATTCCTCGGGTTCAGCTCCGCGGCTCTTTTCAGGGGAAGTTCAGCGCCTGCTTGATCGCCGCGGTGAAGCAAGATCTCCGCCATTTCGAGGTAAGTCTTGGCCGCCTCATCACGCTTGCCCGCCTGCTCCAATTCCGTGGCTACACGGCTGTGGAAACTGATGTTATCCGGGTCAAGCTGAAGCAGTTTGCGAAAGACCTCCAGCGCGCGGTCGGTTTGGTTGCGCTTTTTGTAAAATTCCGCCGCCTGGAGGAACTGATCGCGGGCTTCGCGGCTTAATCCCTGAAGTTGATACAACTCGGCCAACTTCAGAAGGTTCTCCACGGAATTGGGATCCACCTTGGCAATCTTCTTGTAGATGGCGATGGCTTTAACGTTGAAGCCTTCGTGAACGTAAGCTTCCGCCAATTTGTGGAATTGCTTCAAACCCTCGGCAGTGTTGCGATCGCGGATGTAGAGGTCGCCCACCGTGTTGAGAATGGACACGTCGGAGGGATCGTTTTCAAGAATATCCTGGTACTGCTTGATGGCTTGAGATATCTTGCCTTGAGCTACAGACTTCTCAGCCTCTTGCAGCGCTTTGGCCTTGTGAAAAGCCATCTACACGCTCCGAATGCACTCGATGGTGTGGACAATCCGCTAAACCTAACATACGCCCCCCCTCAAGTCAACGAAAGGAGAAGTCGCCTCATGGTCCTAGCCTTGTGTATTAAACCATTTCAGCGCTTGGGGTTGCCAGAACTGCGAGGCTTCATATTAGATGCAAATGAAGGCCTTGCCTGCCCCTCCGCGCTTCCTCGAGTTTGAGTCTTGCCTCAGTCCCGCCCGGAACAAGAATTGCCAAATCTGCGACAAGCTCTGCGCCGGTTCATTCTGGATCAGGCGGGCTTGGGAGCCGGTGGCGGCAATGTTCGCGCCACAACTTCCGACTGGAAATTCACCTTTCGGTGAGATCCATCACAGAAGGGCTTGTTCTCCGAGTGCCCGCAGCGACAAAGGCTAACGGAGGTTCGCCCCGATAATTCAAAAACCCCCCCGGTCATGTCGCAAATCGTGAATTCGCCTTCCACGCGGATCGATCCATTACTGTTGATGGTAATTTTTGCCAAGCGGCCCTCCTGTGTCAAATGGACTGAACCACAATATTTGAGAAAGCTTCTGCGCGGGAGGTTGTAAGGCGCACATCACAATCCTCCCGCCCTCTTGCCCCCAACGTCGTCGTCCTTACGGTCGAAAATGCAACCCCGCAATCGGGTTCACGGGCCTCTCCAATCCCGCCACCCGCGGATGCAAGCCAAACGGCTTGATTAAAACCAAAATCAAAATCCCGAAGAACACAAGGGAAATGGCTCCGTGCAGCGCCATGCACTCGCGCCGGGTCATTTCGATCTTTCCCTCCTGAAACTTCTTGGCCCGGAATGTTACTCGCAAATCCAGGACGATCAGAATGACCACCAGGAGCAGTTTTCCGTGCAACCATGCTTCCCGAAGAACGTGGGTATCCTCCGAAATCAGCAGGATTCCGGTAATGATCATGAGGGCCGCTCCGGGGTGCGCGAGGCCTTTCAAGAGTTTTGATTCAAGATGCGAAAGGCTGGCGCGCACTTCGGGCGATGTCTCTTCCGCATGAGAGGCCAGAATGTGTGTCACCGCCAAAAGGCTTCCCAGCCAGAAAACCAAACCGATCAAGTGAAAAACCAGCGTCCAGGCTACCATTTCACCCCTCTAAAAGCAGTGGTTAGTGGTCTGTGTTAGTGGTAGAGACTTCTCTCTGACCACCAACCAGCAGCCGCTAAACACCGCCCTTGACGTCCCCGCCTCCATCTGGGAAAATGCTCTTACTTTTGGTGCGAGGAGAAACCGCTTGTCTGAGTATTTCATCCCCAGTGGGGAAGTCGTCAAGAGCGAACCCAAATCCATTGGCATAGAAACACCGCGCAAGAAGCGGCCCAAGGAACTGGCCGTCATCACCGAATGCTGCACTGGCTGCGCCGGCTCGCCGGCCTGCGTCCCTTATTGCCCCGTGGCCGACTGCATGTATTGGGTGCCTGATGAGGACCATCCTCCCTTCGGCCGGATTGAAGTGGATCCGGCGCTCTGCATCGGCTGCAAGAAGTGTACCAGCAAAGGGCCCGATGGCAGCTTCCTGGACGGTTGCCCTTGGGACGCCATCGAAATGCTTCCCACCGAAGAGGTGGAAGGTATTCTCGGGCTCAAATACACTGTCTGAATTCCGGCGCAGCACTCAGCTCTTTCCTTTCGACTGGCGTTCGCGAATCGCACGCGCTGTTGCCTGCGCTTGCAGGCGCACGCGGTCTGGCATGCCGGCCGCACCGCTCGCAATTTTATCCACGTCTCCAAGGTCTTCGGGCTGGCCCACCAGGTAAAGCGCGCGCAGCGTCTCCACCACCTGTACGTCGTCCGGATCGATCACCGCGACCCCGCTACCAAGTACCACAAAGCCTCCCTCCGGAACCAAAAGCCTTTGGATGACTCCACCTACGGGAGACAGCACGTCCTGCTGCTGGTTGCTTCCTGCCGGACGGATGCGGGCAATGATGGTGCCGTTGCGAACTTCATCCTTCTCCTTCATGCGAAATTTAATCACGCCCGCGGCAGGCGCGCCAAGGGTGAAAGGTTGCAACATGGAACGCAATTCCGCGTCGCCCGAGGCATCACCGAATCGCGCCAGGCCCAACGCCGCGTTTGCGCGAACCATCGGCGCGGGATCCTGCAACATCTTCCGCAGCGCCTGGTGGAATTCATCAGAGTGATTATCCTGCCCCATCGCCCAGGCGGCTTCCAGGCGAAATTGCGATTCCTTGTTCCCGGCCAGTGCCAGCAATTGCGGATACCAACGTTCGGCCCCCCGATCGCCCGCAGCCATGCGGTCGGAAAGCTGCGACAGCGCGTGCTGAGTTTCATGCGGCCGGGAGGTATCCGTCAAGTACTGCGTCATGTCTCGGTCGGAAAGCTTGCGCCCAAACCACGTCTGGTACCAGAAGAGAAAGGTGATCAAGACGAGCAGAATGGGAACAATCAGTATGGTGGTGTTCGCCTTCCTGACGGGGCCACCCACGTCCCCTTCGTCCGCTCCCGGTTGACTTGGCAATTCGCTTCTCGATTTCACG
The DNA here is from genome assembly GCA_030040295.1 of Terriglobia bacterium. GTDB lineage: Bacteria > Acidobacteriota > Terriglobia > UBA7540 > UBA7540 > Bog-366. The sequence goes on from JASHTZ010000016.1 coordinate 8,450, forward strand.
CAACGATCATCCGTGCCTTGATTGCGGCATGGCGGCCTTCCATTTTGGCCGAATCACATTATAGGAAATTGCGAACGTTGGCCACGAAAAAACCGGTGTGGACCATTTGTCGTGACGTCACGGACTCACCTTGATGGTCGGGATCTGAATGCGTGGAATGAGCCGGATGGGCCCGAGCAGGCCTGAAGGCAGTGCTTCAATCAAGTTGTTTCCCTGATCCACAAATCGCTCGCCATATTTCGCCGTCAGTTGCTTGCGATCGGGCAGCGGTTCGCCGAAGGGCCAGCCGCTGCCCATCGTCATGTCCATGCGGAGGCCAAGCTCGCTTGCGGTACGCGCGACGTCACTGACGGCCTTCAAGAATTCCGGCGAGAGGTAGCGAAGGTTCACCAAGCCTTTAGCCGGATCGTCGAGCGTAAGTGGATACACCGGCTGCACTTCAAACCCGCCGATGCCCGCGTCCTTCATTTCGTGCATTTCGCGATTCAACTCCTCAGTGGTCACCGCCGGGCTGAACCACCACCAGCGCACCATGATTTTTGAATCGCCAGGAGGATTTTGGAAGCTGCGTTGAAGGGCAGCGATATCCGCGCTGCCCGGGGTTTGAGCAAACTTTGCCGCTGGTCCGCCTAGTTCAAGGACAATGACGCCTGCCAGGGTCAGCAGGCCCAGGGCCGCAAGTCGCAGGAGTTTTGGATTTTTGATGCGCACAATGACCCTATGTATTGTGGCGCGGGCGCGACGACCGCGCTACGAAACCCGCTTCCCAAACTCCGAATAGCTCATCAGCTTGATTCCCAGATCGCCAACCAATTGTTTGATGCGCGGGCTAGTGTAGGCTACTGTTTCCGCGGCGCGCATGCGCCCCACTCCCTCAGGTTGCACGTGCTCGGGCTCGGAATGCACCAGCGCGTCATTTTCCATCGAGGCGAGGCCCGGGTGGGCAATCAGCAGATGAACACCGGGCGTGAGGCTTCGCAGGACCTGCTCCAGCGATTTCTCTTTTTCGTTGGGCGGGACGTGGTAGATGCCGAAGTCGTGCAATTCGTGCTCGCCCAGAAGGCACGAAACCGGAAGCCCGTATTTTTCCCCCAGCCGCTCCATGATCGGCCGATAGCGTTCGTTGTAGGGCATCACGTAATGGGAATCAAGGTAGCTGATCGGCACTCCTTTCCTTTTCGCGAGGTCGATTTGAGCCATGAATTCTTTTTCAATCTCCTCGACGTTGGGATTGTGACCCCAGAATTCGCGCGGCGACTGCCAAAAGAATCCATCTTCATCCACCAGCGTCGGAACTTCCGAGTAAGGCAGCACGGGCCGCCAGCGGTAGCCTCGCCATTCGCCAATCAGCCCCAGGTGGATGCCATAGCAGAATTGCGGATTCTCCCGCGCGAGCTTCGCCGCCTCTTCAAACCACGGGGCAATCACCAAAATCGCCGCCGAGCGGATGAACCCGTTACCCAGGCACTCCATCACTGCAAGGTTTCCCGTGTGGGTGTAACCCATGTCGTCAGCACGGGTGATGAGGATGATTTCGTCTTTGGGCATGAGTATCGTCGCGATCTTCGCCTTCCCTGTTTCCTTGGGACTCCGAATGACAGGAGAGTTTACCTCACTACGCCGAACAAGGTCACCAGCGGCATTGTAGCGGCGCTCTGCGAGCCGTCGCCTGAAGGCTATGGGCTGCAGGGCGAGCGCCGTCCGGCGGTCATAGACCGCCGCTACAGTAGAGGCGGGATTACGCCGGCTCGTGACGCGGTGCTCAGCGTGCTGGAGGTTATGCCCTTCGAACCGCCGGCGCATTCCATCTGTGCCTCCATCCGCGCGAAGCTTGAGGATGCGGGCGCGCCCATCGGCGCCCATGACATGCTCATCGCGACTCACGCCCTGGCGCTGGGCTGCACGATTGTGACCGGCAATGAAAAGGGATTTTCCCGAATTCGCGGTCTGGCGCATGAGAATTGGCTCGGGTAAGCAGACGAGAAGGTTTTTGGAACATTTTACCAACACGACCTCGTCCCATCGGACGAAATATCAAAGTGGGCCAGCTCATATTGCCAACATCATTATTTTGATGGGGCGAAATCAACCCTGAGAGAATATTGGACAGCCTCGATTCGGGGTTTCTTACCGATGGCGCGACGGACATCGGATCGCAGCATTCTCGCTCCGCCGTGAACGAGAATGCCCCGGGATTTCTTTCCAGTCTCCCGGCGAAGGTTTGCCATATACTTCCGGAGTTGTCGCACATGTGCAAGCGTAAGGGCGTCCTGCTTGCACTCAACAATTACCGGTCGCTCGTTCCTGTCAAGTAATGATCCTCCGGCTCTGCCGGAGGATCATTACTGGTGCCCATGCGGTGTCAGCAATCTGCTTCCGGACTACCTCACCAATCCTGCCGACCCGACTGCCCTTCAGTTGGACCACGACTCGGTCTCCCCGCGAGATGAGTTTTATTGCGTTCCGTGCTTGCGCCCATCCTTCTCCAGTGTGCCAGCCACTCAGGCGGTAACCTTCGGCTGGTGGCCAACCAACTGCAACGCATTGGTGCTCAAACCAACGTTGCCACAGACCCGGCCAGTCATCTTCCATGCAATAAACTTTCCAGTAGTTCAAGGCTTCAGCCTCCTTTCACGCAGAAGGAAACAATTCCTGGAACGATTTCCTCCTATTTGTGAGGCGGAGATGAGTGGCGGCGGGAGCCGCGACGCTGCTTGTTATGAGGGACACTTGTTTGAGCGAGCTGCAAGAGCAGTCGGAGGACTTGATTTACGGACGCGGAATCGCCGAATACCTTCGCCACATCGGGATCAAGAAAAACCACGTTGGTCCCCGCGCGGTAAGCGCGGAAATGTTTTCCCCGAACCCCGCGCGAGAAATCATATTCGGCTCGCATGGAGTCCTTAACGCTCTCTCGAACTGGTCGATTCATACGGTCTCCGTTCTTTGGGAGTCGCTTTCCGCGCGCTGATAATCCGAATTCTCTCATTCCGTTCAGTGTATGCAACCACCAACAGGCGCCCCGCCGACGACAGCCCCATGCTCAGGTAACGGCATTCCTCATCCGAATGATCCGGATCGACAATCACGAACTCAAGGGGGTCGCCGAAGACCGTCATTGCCTCGAGAAACGTGACGTGGTGTTTCGAATCGTTTGAGGCCGCTTTATCGGCATCCCATTCAAATTCCATGGGCCCCTGCGGGACCTTGCCATTCGGAGTGTCGCCGGAACGATCCCGCTTTCTAGTTTACATTACCTTTAACGCGGAGGCGCAGGGGGAAAAGGTGAGGAAACGTCCCGCCTGGTGACCTTCACAAAAACCCTGTACCAACCGCAAATGCCGCTGCATCCAATCCTACATCTAGGCCTTGGAGGAGGAGTTATGAAAGCTGCAGTCGTTCCCGCAATGGGCAGTTCATGGCAGATGAAAGATGTTCCGCAACCGCAACCCGGAGCCAATCAAGTGCTTGTCAAGATGCATGCGAGCGGCATTTGCTACACCGACGTCCATCAAACGCTCGGACACCTTCCCGGGCAATTTCCTCGAATCCTGGGCCACGAGCCCGTGGGCGAAATTGTTGCCGTAGCTCCCGACGTCACAACCCGCAAGGTGGGTGACCGTGTGGGTACGGCGTGGATTCAATCCACCTGTGGGCGCTGCGAATGGTGCCAGCGCGGCCGAAGAATGTTCTGTCCGTATCTGAAGGGCACAGGAATGGATGCACAAGGCGGCCACGCCGAGTACATGCTGATGAATGCCGACGTAGCCTATCTTATTCCCGAAAAGGTTTCCTATGAGCAGGCAGCGCCGATTTTCTGCGCGGGTTACACGGTTTATAGCGGGCTGCGCTGGGCCGA
>JASHTZ010000119.1 GCA_030040295.1 Terriglobia bacterium
GATTTTGTGTTGGGTGTGGAACACTTTCGCGCCCCGGAGGTACTGCGCGACACCCGCATTGTGTATTATGTCTCGCCCACGCAGATGAACTTTTATGACTATCAGCGCTGGGGCGCTACTCCGGCCTCGATGCTGTCAGAATTCACCGCGAGCTGGCTGGAGGCGAGCGGGGTCTTTTCCCGGGTGATGATGCTCCCCGACCGCGAGCACGTGGATTACACGCTGGGAGGAAGCGTCACCAACTTCGAGGAAGTGGATTCCGAGGGCGGTGTGAAGGTTCGGCTGGCCATGGAACTCAACCTCGAGCGAATGCGCGATCATAAGCCCGTATGGTCCGGCAGATGGGCTTTTGAGAGTCCTGTTTCCGGGCACGGCGTTGAGGGCGTTGCCGACGCCTTGAATACCTCTTGCGCCCGGGCTATGCGCGAATTGATTCCCGGCCTCCTTGCGCAGGTCGAGCAGGATTCCAAGGCTGGAGCAGGTCAAAACCACTAAGCGGAGAAAATCAGACTATGACGGAAACTAAGCGCCCCACCCCTTGGGGCTTGATTATCGGCTCGTCAAGCGGCTTCGGCGCCGCGGTCAGCCTGGAACTGGCGCGCTCGGGCCTCGGCATCTTCGGAGTGCATTTCGATCGCCGCTCGAATATGCCGCAGGTTGAAAAGGTCATCGCAGGCATTCGCGAAACCGGGCGTGACGTGGTGTTCTTCAATATCAACGCCGCCGACGCCGCAAAGCGCACCGAGGCACTAAACCAGATGCAGGAACACTGGAAGAAGGCCGGCGGCTCGCACTTTGTAAAAGCCTTCCTGCACTCTGTGGCGTTTGGATCGCTGAAGCCCTACCTTTCGCAAACTGCCGACGACGAATTGACCCAGCAGCAGATGGACATGACCGTCGACGTGATGGGCAACAACCTGGTTTACTGGGTGCAGGATCTCTTCCGCCGCGGAATGCTCGGTCGCGGCAGCCGAATCTACGCCATGACCAGCGCCGGCGGGCACAGCGTAATCCCCAATTACGGTGCCGTTTCGGCCGCCAAGGCGGTGATGGAATCGCACATTCGCCAGCTCGCCTATGAACTCATGCCCTCGGGCATTACGGCCAATGCCATCCAGGCCGGCATCACGGTTACCCCGGGTTCGAGCAAGATTCCCGGCATCGATAAGCTCGCTGAATTTGCGAAGATGCGCAATCCCGGCGGGCGACTGACCACTCCGGAGGATGTTGCCGAGGCGATTGCCGCGTTGATTAGTGACAAGACTCATTGGCTTACTGGAAACGTCATCCGCGTGGACGGCGGGGAAGACATCGTGACTTAGTACACGTTCTAACTTGGGAACTCATCGTAACTTGGGGATTTGACCCTCCTGCGATGTGATGCTAAAATGCATCACATCATGAAAAGCGCCACTGTTCGCGACCTGCGGTATCATTTCCCGGAAATCGAAGCTCGCCTGAACCGGGGCGAAGTCATCGAAATCCGCAAGCGACGTAAAGTGATCGCCCGGCTCCATCCCGTCCGACCCAAGGCCGCGGACTATCCGGATTTCGCGGCGCGGGCAAAGCGAATCTTTGGCAACAGGCAGATGTCAGTGACGGGGGCCGAACTGGTTGCCGAGTTTCGAGGCGACTATTGATCGCCTATGCCGACACAGGCTTCCTGATTTCACTTTATGGACAGGATGCCAACTCGCCTGCCGCAAACGCCGCGGTGGAAGCTCGGCCTGCCTTTCTTCTGACGCCATTGATCGAGGCCGAGATTCTGAATGCCATCGAGCTTTGCGTATTCCGAAACCAGTGGACACGCAAAGAAGCTGCCGCAGCACTGGACGATTTTCAGCACGATCGAACTGCGGGTCATTTTCGAACCGAACCACTGAGCCCTGAGATTTGGGAGACTGCGTTCGATCTCGCACGCCGTCACACCGCAAACTTGGGCATCCGGACTCTTGATCTTCTCCACGTGGCTTCCGTGAAAGTCCTCAAGCCGGATGTTTTCTTTACCTTTGATCAGCGTCAGCGAAGCCTTGCCCGCGCCGAGCGTCTGCGTGTGAGGCCGGTGTAGGACCGCTGATCCCTCAGATTCCTGCTGAGGTTCCTCAGAGAATTCAATCGGCGTCCTGATCCTCCGTCTTGATCGAGGTCTTTCCCGTGAGCCAGTCCTTCCAGGCCTGCGGCAGCGCCCTGAGGCTCAGGAGTTTGTTGATTTGCTCGCGGCTGGCGCGTTTGCGGCGATAGAACTCAACAAACTCAGCGATGGTGACTCTCGCGGGCTCGCGCGAGGGAAGCGGATAAATCGGGTCGCCCTGCTGGAGCACCCCTTCCTGAAGCACGCGCAGGTAGAAGCCCGTCCGCCCGCTTTCCAGAAAAGTCTTGGGGATGCTCGGCGTCTCGAGTGCCAGCGCCAGCTTAAAGCAGGGAAGGCGCGGCTGAGTTACCACAAATCGCGCCGTTCCGATGGCAAACTCATCACCGATGGCGACTTCGTTTTCGTTCAACCCTTCGGCCGTAAGATTCTCCCCGAACGACCCTGGCCGCAAATCCTCGCGGCGCAACGTTTGCTTCCAATACTCCACGTTCTCCCATGGGTAGAGATAGACGGCTTTATCGTGGCCGCCGTGGACGGTAAGGTCGCCCTGGCCGTCGCCATCGAGGTTCAGGCTTCGGGCCACGACCGGGCCGGGAATCGGCGTCTTGAAGAAACCGGTTTCGATTTCCTTCCCATGCACGCTCACGAGGCGCGGCATGGAGACGTTGATGGAGAGTACCTTCACTGTTGGCGCGTCTCGCGTCCTCTGCGGAATCGTTCTGTCCAGCCCGGTTATCATACCTGAATCAGTTCGTCAGCGTTGGCTCCTCAAACAGATTGCATGATTGAGTAGCACAGCCTCGTTGCTCGAAACCTGCCGCCGGCGGGCAGCCCTTGGCGGGTGTCCTCACCCGCGACCAGAACGCGGCCGGGGACAGCCGCGCTACAGCCAGACTTTTGACGAACCTGCTCGAATCCTATACAATGGTATCTGACCTCCCCGAGTGCGCGTGGAGACAACGGTTCACCATGGCCATCAAAAGGCTCTTACTGGCAAAACCGCGTGGATTCTGCGCCGGAGTTGACCGCGCCATCGACGTAGTCAACATGGCGCTCCAGCTTTACGGCTCGCCTGTGTACGTGCGCAAGGAAATCGTTCACAACAAATACGTCATCCGGTCGCTCGCCGCGAAAGGCGCGATCTTTATCGACGATCTTGACGAGGTTCCGGATGGCGCGGTGGCGATTTTCAGCGCGCACGGAGTCTCTCCCGAGGTCCGCGCCACGGCCGCCGCTAAGAGCCTGAAGGTGATTGACGCCACCTGCCCGCTGGTCACCAAGGTCCACATGGAAGCGGTCCGTTACGCCAATGAGAATCGATCGATTATCCTCGTCGGCCACGCGGGCCATGACGAGGTGATCGGCACCATGGGAGAAGTTCCCGGGCGGATTCAATTGGTGGGCAGCATAGAAGAGGCCGAAAAGGTGCAGGTGCCCGACCCCGATCGCGTCGCCGTGACCACTCAAACTACGTTGGGCGTTGACGACGCCAACGTGATCATCGATGTTCTCCGCCGCCGCTTTCCCAAGCTGACTGCGCCCGCCAGCGACGACATTTGTTACGCGACTCAGAACCGGCAAACCGCCGTCAAACTGCTCGCGGAGGATGCCGACCTGGTGCTGGTGCTGGGCTCGGACAACAGCTCGAATTCGCGCCGCCTGCGCGAAGTGGCCGAGGGTGCGGGCGCCAAGGCTTTCCTCATCGATGACGCTTCGGAGATCGATCCTGCCTGGCTCGAAGGTGTGGAGTGCGTTGCCATCACGGCCGGCGCGTCGGCGCCTGAGTATCTTGTGCAACAAGTCGTCGCCTGTTTCCGCGCCCTGGGCGTTGAGCACGTGGAAGAAGTCATGGCGATGGATGAGAAAGTCACTTTCCTGCTTCCACCGGAACTTTCCCGCGAAATGAGCTCCCGCGGCTTGACGCAGTTGAGCTGAACTGGCCAGGGTTCTGCTTACTTTCCTTTCTCTGGGCATCTCTCTTTGCTCCCTGGTTGATCTTTTCTTACCCGCACTGGAGAATTCCGAATCTAAATGGAATAGAATGTTCTCGCACGCGCGAGTGCCGGCTGGACAAAACGCGCGCGCACATTCTGCTTCTAGATTCATTCAAGGAGGCTCATAGTGGCCAACATAAATCGCAGGGATTTTATAAAAACCGGCAGCATCGCCGGAACTTATCTGGTCGGTTCGACGAAAACGCACTTGATGGCCGTTGAAGACCGCGAGCCCGCCGGGCCTGTTGCCCCCAACGATAACATTCAAATCGCCCTGATTGGAGCAGGCGGGCAGGGCCAGGGTGATACGAGAATTGCAGCGTTGATGCCCGGCGTGAAAGTGGTGGCCGTGGCGGATTGCTACGATGGCTGCCGGGAACACGCCAAGGAGCTCTGGGGGCAGGATATCCAGGCCACGAAGGATTACAACGAAATCCTGGCGCGCAAGGATGTGGACGCCGTCATCATCGGCACGCCCGACCACTGGCACATGCAGGCATCGGTGGATGCCCTGAACGCCGGCAAGGACGTTTATTGCGAAAAGCCCA
>JASHTZ010000120.1 GCA_030040295.1 Terriglobia bacterium
CGTGCCGGAGCCCGCGAGAGAATACACGTCACCAAAGATGGGAGCCACAACTGTCTTTTTTTCCTCGGAATCAGGAACGATATTGGGCGGAAACTCCCAAAGGAAAGTGTGCAAAGCCAGATCGCGCGGAGCAACGAATATCTGGAGGTGTTCGTGGTAGAGCAACATCTTCTCCCTGCTCCCAACTTGCACGGCCAGCACTGAGGTTTCGTATTCCGGGTCCCAATAACGGTATGCAGTGTCGCCTTCAACCTCCGGCTCCTGGGTGGTAGCGAGGCCCATTTCCAGGGTCCGGCCGGGCAGGTCGTAGAGAATCATGAAGTCGCGATCCAAATTGACGCCGTGGGCTAAAATTTCGCCGGTCGAGTAACACAGCCTTCCCCCACTTACCTGGATCTGCACAGGCAACACCTTCGCCTCGCGCGGGCCGAGTTCCAATTCGCCTTGGCGCGGAGCTGAAATAAAGCGTTTGCTGGGGCTATGGGGATCCGTGAAGTTCATTTTGAAGCGCTGCGGGGCGTTGGCGTTTTCGCGCACAAACAACACCGCGCTGGTGGCAAGAGCGCGCTCCGTAACGGTAACGTTTTCGTTCGTCGACTGAATATTGGGCAGAGTGGAGGCGCGCGTCAGGACTCCGCCCAGCACGCGCAGCGACAGGCCGATGCCGCGCACGGCGTAGTATTTGTCCCACAGGCCGCCGGGCTCGCGGATGGGCGCCGCATAATCATAAGTCGTGGTCAGCCTCTTCGCCGCCCAATCGAAATTGGTCCCGCCAAAGCCCATATAGTAGCTGAAAGAAGTCACGCCCAGTTCCAGCGCCACCTTGGTAAGCAGATCGATCTGTGCGGCGTTCACACCTTCCTGATTTACGGAAAGCGCGCCGCCGAATTCGCTGAACCAGCCGCCTTGCAGCTCCGAGACCGCCAGGGGCGAATCGGGCTCCTCACGGCGCAACTTCTCGAGCGCCGGTGGAAGCTCCGCCACGATCTTCCAGCGGGGGTAAAAGTTGCAGGTGTCCATGATGCGGGCCATGTCCGGATAGGAATTTTCTCGGGCCTGCTTCGTCCAGCAGGTGATGACGGGTATGGTGATGCCGGCGTTCCAGACCATTTCCGCCAGGGCGCGAACGTAGTCGCGCTTGCCGTCATCGGGCACGCCCCGCCAGTAATCGTATTCGTTCTCAACCTGCACCATGATGATGGGGCCGCCCAACATCACCTGATTCTTCATAATGATGGGCAACACTTCCGAGTACCAATGCTGCGAAGTCTGAATGCTCACAGGATTGTTGCTGCGCAGCGGGAAGCGCATGGCCGCGACCCAGGAAGGGAAGCCGCCGCGGTCCCATTCCGCGCAAACGTAGGGACCCGGCCGCGCGATCATCATCAGGCCCATTTCATGGACTGCTTTGATGAATTCTTCAAACTCCGTGAGGTCTACCTTGCCCTTTTCGGGCTCGTGGTAATTCCAGAAGATGTAGGTTTCAACGGTATTGAAGCCGGCAAGCTTGAATTTTTGCAGGCGGTCGCGCCACAACGCCTTCGGGCAGCGCGGGTAATGGAATGCGCCGCTCATCACCAGCGTGTCCTTATCATTGATGGTGAAGCAATGGGCGTCGTAGCGGATGAGCTGGGGATTTTGAAACTCGATGGGCGCGGCGGGCAGCGGAGATGCAGCCGCCTCAACAACGCCCAGACCTCCAGGGCCGAGATTGGCAATGATGGCCACGCTCGCGGCGGTCTTCAGAAACTTTCGGCGCGATGAGTTCATATTGGAAGTATAGGAGCGCGAGAACACACCTGCAACCCACATATTCCATTGAGCGGATGTCCCCACTCGCGGCCGGAATGCATCAGGGAAAAGCCGCGCTGCCGGGCGCCGATTTCCCCTTTGCGGGGAGCGGTTCCGTCAATGCCCAGGGCTGGGGATTCGTCGCCTGACGGACTCTCCAACCCCTGACATCTGGCGCCGCAAACGTGTTGACGCGAACGGGTGCAGGGCGTAGGATTCCATGCCGAAGGCGCGGAGAAATTCCGCAGGGCGGCCTCCTTGTTTCACTGTTTGCCTTTCGAGCCAGTCTTCGTGGTAATCCTCCCGACGAAAGGAATCCTCGATGAAATCGATTCGCGCACGGTTACCGTTGGTAATCCTCGAGCTGCTGATTTTGGGCCTGGCGTCCGCGCTCGCCCAATCGGGCGACATCACCCTGATGGTTGACGCCTCCAAGGCGCCGGAGAAGATGGTTCACACGCGCATGTCCATCCCGGTGAAGCCAGGACCGGCGACGCTTTTTTATCCCAAGTGGATACCTGGTGAGCACGAGCCTTCCGGCCCCGTTGGCAATGTGGTGGACTTGAAATTTTCGGCCGGCGGCAAGAGCATTCCCTGGAGGCGCGACCTGCTGGACGTTTTTACTTTCCATATTGACGTTCCCGCCGGGGCGAGCGAGCTGGAAGTTTCCTTTGATTACATCGAGCCGAGCAGCGGAATGTTCAGCGGAGGCGGTTCCGCCACTGACAAGCTGGTGATCGTGAGCTGGAACCAGAACCTGCTTTATCCCTCATGGACGCGGGCGGAGAATACAATTCTCAAACCCACCCTGCGCCTGCCTTCCGGCTGGAAATACGGAACCCCTCTGCCGGTGGAGAGCGAATCCGGCAACGAGATCACTTTCAAGCCCGTTTCGCTTGACCGCCTTGTGGATTCGCCCGTCCTTGCCGGTGAGTACTATCGCGCCATTGATATCACGCCGCCCGGCGAACCCATCCATCACGAACTGGATTTGGCGGCGGACAGCGCCGCCGCCATTGAGGTATCCCCGGATGTGCAAAAAGGCATGACCAACATGGTGGCCGAGTCCGGCAAGATCTTCGGCGCGCGCCACTATCGTGATTATCATTTTCTCCTCACGCTGAGCGACCACGTGGCGCACTTCGGGCTTGAACATAACGAATGTGATGACAGCCGCATCGGCGAGCGCAGCCTGCTGACGCCGGAAGGCCGCCGGAGCGTGGCCGGTCTGCTCGGGCACGAGTTCGTTCACTCCTGGAACGGCAAATTCCGCCGCCCAGCCGATCTCGCCGTGCCCTACTATGAGGTTCCCATGAAGACCGACCTGCTGTGGGTTTACGAGGGGCTTACGTCCTACCTCGGCCCATTGCTTGCGGCGCGCAGCGGCATGTGGACCGCCGAGCAATACCGCGATGACCTGGCCAATACCGCCGCGGACATGGGTCCTGGGCGCCCGGGCCGCACCTGGCGGCCGCTTCAGGATACCGCTGACGCGGTGGCCGGCGGATCATCCTTTGGCCGCGGCGGATGGGCGGATTGGAAGCGCGGCGTGGATTACTACCCCGAGGGCGATTTGATCTGGCTTGAAGTCGCGACCATCATTCACGACCAGACGCACGGCGCGAAATCCTTCGAGGATTTTTGCCATGCGTTCTACGGCGGGCCCAATCGCGGCCCGGAGGTGAAGCCCTACACGTTTGACGAGCTGGTGGCGGCTTTGAAGGCCGTGGCGCCCTACGACTGGGCGGGTTACTTCCACGAGCGATTGACTTCACTTTCTCCCGATGCGCCCATCGGCGGAATCGAGAACGGTGGCTGGAAGTTCGAGATGTCCGACCACCCGTCAGGGCCGCGCGGCGGCGGTGGAGGGGGAGGCGGCGGGCGGTTCGGCGGCGGCGCGAATCAGGTTTATTCCATCGGCTTGCGATTGAGTTCGGATGGGACTGTGCAGGAATCGCTGGTCGGCGGACCGTCCTACCAGGCGGGAATCGTGCCGGGCATGCGCGTGATGGCCATC
>JASHTZ010000121.1 GCA_030040295.1 Terriglobia bacterium
TTGCCCGTCCTGTTGCTTCCTGCGGACTATTACGCCACGCGGCACCAGGGGCCGGTGCTCCAGCAGTTGGAACACCCCATCTCCTCCGACGTCAGCGTCAACGACAGCTTCCGCCCCGTGAGCCGCTTTTTCGATCGCATTTCCCGTCCGGAACAATTGTTGACGGCGCTGCCGGAGGCAATGCGGGTGTTAACAGATCCGGCGGAAACCGGCGCGGTGACGGTTGCCTTGCCGCAGGATGTTCAGGCGCACGCCTATGATTATCCGGCACACTTCTTTGAAAAGCAGGTATGGGTAATCGAACGACGGCCGCCGATTACATCGCGGATTGGTGAGGCGGTTGCACTTTTGAAGCAGGCAAAGCAACCCATCCTCATCGCCGGCGGAGGTGTGCTTTATTCTCAGGCGCGCAAAGAACTCCAGGCCTTCTCGGAGGAGTTCGGTGTCCCGGTGGGAGAAACACTGGCCGGAAAAGGCGCCGTCTCCGGGGATTCTCCCATGTGTTTGGGTGGATTCGGTGTGACCGGCAATCCCGCAGCCGGCAAAATCGGGAGCCAGGCGGACCTGATCATCTGTGTGGGAACACGCTTGACCGACTTTTCGACAGGTTCGCAATCCGCCTTCAATCATCCTGAAGTGAAATTCATCGGCATCAATGTTTGCTCGCACGACGCGTTCAAAGAAGGGGCGTTGCCGATCATCGCTGACGCTCGTGAAGCGCTGCGCGCACTGTCCCGGGCGGCAAGCAAGGCGGGAGTGAAAGCACATCCCGGCTACCTTGCGGAAATCAAGAAGATAAAAGAGGATTGGGGAAAAGTGCTGGCGAGGAAAGTCTTCCACCCGACGCCGGGCGAAATCATGAGTCAGGGTGAGGTGATCGGAATCCTCAACGAAGAGGCCCAGGCTGGCGATTCCGTGGTGGTCGCGGCGGGGAGTCCGCCGGCGGACTTTCACAAGTTGTGGGATGTCGGCGCCGGCAAATCGTGCCTTATTGAATTCGGCTTCTCCTGCATGGCCTGGGAGATTCCCGCAGGTTTGGGCGTGCGCATGACGCAACCGAAAGGCGAGGTGTACGTCTTTATCGGCGACGGCACGTATCTGATGAATCCCACGGAGCTGGTCACCGCTGCCCAGGAGAATCTCAAGATCACGGTGATTGTCTCTGAAAATCACGGCTTCCAGTGCATCCGCGACCTTCAATTGGTCCGGTCGGGACATAGTTTTGGCAATGAGTTTCGCGCCCGGAATCCGCAGACACATCGCCTGGAGGGCGATTACGTTCGAATCGACTTCGCCCAGAACGCCGAGAGCCTGGGCGCACGCACTTGGCACGTAACCGGGCCTGAAGAATTTCGCACCGCACTGCAGGAAGCCCGGGAAGAAACTCGCACCAGCGTTATTGTTGTGGAAACGGAAAAATACCATTTTCCGCCCGGCTCCGGCGTTTGGTGGGATGTCGCGGTCGCTGAGGCCTCGCAGGATCCCGTCACGAAAAAGCTCCGAAAGATATACGAGTCAGGCCGGGCAAAACTCCAAAAGTTCCACTATTAAGTTTTGCGAAACATGAAATGGATCCGTCAGCGCGTGCTGAGTGGCGAATTGATGGCGGGGACGTTTCTCAATCTGGGTTCCAGTTTGACCGCGGAGATGGCCGGGCAGGCGGGGTTTGACTGGGTCCTCATCGACCTCGAGCACGGGGGCGGAGACCGGCAGGAATTGCTCCTGCAAGCCCAGGCGCTGGAGAGCTCGTCGGCAGGTACGGTGGTTCGAATTCCCTGGAACGACCCGGTGATCGTCAAGCGGGTGCTGGACCTGGGAGTTTCCGGAATCATGGTGCCGTATGTGCAATCGCCGGAGGAGGCGCGGAAGGCGGTGGCGGCGATGCGTTATCCCCCGGCGGGCATCCGTGGCGTCGCGGCGATGAATCGGGCGTGCGATTTTGGTCCGGGCTTTGACGAATATTTCCAGGCGGCCAATTCGCAGTTGCTTACTGTCGTTCAAATCGAGACGGGAGCCACTCTGGAGTGCGTGGACGAAATCGCTGCAGTCGAAGGCGTGGATGTTCTCTTCATCGGCCCTCTCGATTTAAGCGTGAGCCTGGGCGTGCCCAAGCAATTTGATCATCCGTCCGTTCGCGCGGCCTTTGCGAAAGTTGTGAGTGCCTGCCGAAAGTCCGGTAAGGTCGCCGGGGTGATTTTGTCAAAAGAGGAGGAGATGGAGAGAGCCATCGCCGACGGATTCTCGTTCCTCTCCTTCAGCTCCGATGGCGCTCTGGTGGCGCTGGGCATGAGGCGCATTGCGGCTGCGTTCAAGAGGCATAAGCAGGCGAATTAGCCGATCGCCCCGCCGCTGCTTCGCAGCCGGCAGAAAGGTTTTTCCGTCATGGAACGAGCAGAAAAATTCGTCTACGCGGATTTGACCTGGCCGGAGATTGATGAGGCGGCGCAACGAAAAAAGGTCATTCTGCTTCCCGTGGGCTCCACCGAGCAGCATGGACCGCATTTGCCCCTGGACGTTGACAACCTGATCGCCACAAGCATTTGCATGGAATCCGGGCGGCGAGCCCCGGACAAAATCCTGGTGGCTCCCACCATCCCTTACGGCTATAACATTCACGCTCTGGATTACCCGGGCACAATTCACGTGAGCCATCAAGCCTACCTGGAGTTCTGCCTTGCAGTCTGCAAGAGCCTTGCCTACCACGGCTTCAAGCGCATTGTGATTGTGAACGGGCACGGAGGAAACTCCGGATTGCTGGAGTTCGTTGGACGTCGCGCCATCCTGGAAACGGACGCGCTTGTGGCCACTTTTATGTGGTGGAACATGCTGCGGGTTGATCCTAATTTCATTTCCTCCTTCCGCGAATCGGTATTCCCGGGCGGAACGGGACACGCCTGCGAAGTTGAAACGTCCGTCTATCTCCACCTGGCGGGAGACAAGGCGCACATGGACAGAGCAAAAGATTACATTGCCTGGTACAACCGCCAGGGTGCGAAAGGGTTTCAGTGGGGCGATGCCTTTGGCGGCGGGCCCGTAACCCTCATGGAATGGACAAGCACGTTTATCGAAGACGGCACCTTCGGCCAGTCGACCCTGGCCACGCCCGAGAAGGGTCGCCGCATCTTTGAAGAGGCGGTTACACGCGTGGTCCAATTTGTGGAAGAATTCCAGAATCGCCCATCGCGCCCGCGGGTGGACCATCACTCCACGCCCCCAACCTCGCCTCTTCCGGATGCGTAGTTGTAGCGCGGGTGTCCCCACCCGCGTTAGTTTTGAGGGCGTCTCCAGCCGCGTGGCCGTCATGGGTGAGGCCGCGGGTGGGGACACCCGCGCTCCAGTAGTTCCACCCGGATGAAGGAAGAGTTCTTGCGAATGAACATACTGGTTACTGGAGCCAGCGGCGTAATGGGCGGATACATCTGCCGCGCGCTCTTGCAAGCAGGCCACCGCGTCACGAGCTTTAGCCGTTCGCAGCCGCTTGTGCCAGGGGTTCGATTCACGCCGGGCGACGTGATGGATGTTGCGCAACTTCAGTCGGCCTGCCGCGGGCAGGACGCCGTGGTGCACCTAGCCGTGGCCAGATTCGGCAAGGTTTCTACCGCCCAACTGATGACCGTGAATGTGGTGGGAACGATCAATGTGCTGGA
>JASHTZ010000017.1 GCA_030040295.1 Terriglobia bacterium
CAACGACTCCAGTTTCAGGTCAGCGAGCACTTCCCGGATGATCGACTCATCGACCTTTCTTTGTCCCTTCGCATACCCCAAAGACAAAGCGTTGAAGCAAAGATTATTAACATTCCGAGGCACTCCCCGGCTGTATGTCGCAATCAATGCCACGGCGCGGGAGGTAAACAAGCTCCGCCCGTGATATCCGGCCTTACGGATGCGGCTTTGAATGTATTTCCCGATTTCGCGGCTGCTGAGCGGAGAAAAATAGGTGATGATCGATATGCGCTGGCGAAGCTGTGTCATATTGGGCCGTGTCAGTTTGTCCGCTAGAGCTGGTTGCCCCACCAGGATGATTTGCAGGAGCTTTTCCTGGGGCGTTTCAAAGTTCGAGAGCATGCGGACCATTTCGAGCACCGAATCGTCCAAGTTCTGCGCCTCATCGATCACCAGAACCAGGCGCTTGCCGGAGTTCATGCCTCGAGCCAGTACTTCCTGGAGCTGGGCTTGCAGGTCGCTCATGTCCTTTCCCGTCGGCTCCACGTGCAGATCCATCAGCAGGTTCTTCACGAATTCTCGTGAGTCGTTGTGGGTCTGGAACAGAAAAGCGGTTTGGGCAGAGTTTCGAAGCGTCTCCATGAGCTTCAGGATCAAGGTTGTCTTTCCCAGGCCCGGTGCCGCAATTAATGCCATGAATCCCCGCCCTGTTTCGATTCCATAAATCAACGAGGCAAACGCTTCCTGATAAGCAGGCCCCATATAAAGAAAATGCGGGTCCGGCGTCACACCGAAGGGCTGCTCGCTGAATCCATAGAACTCAAGAAACATGGTTGGGGGACTCC
The DNA here is from genome assembly GCA_030040295.1 of Terriglobia bacterium. GTDB lineage: Bacteria > Acidobacteriota > Terriglobia > UBA7540 > UBA7540 > Bog-366. The sequence goes on from JASHTZ010000017.1 coordinate 825, forward strand.
TGTTATTCGTGCTCCGTCAACATTCGGTCTTCAGGCGCGGCGGAACCTCGCCCGAGTTGTTCCACGCGCGGGCCAGCGGCGGGCGGAAGACCCAGCCCCGCGGACGTGCCACTCTTGGCAAAGCACGCAAGCAAGGGCAGGCCAAGGACCATATCGATCTCTTCCGGCGTCCGGAACGTCGGATCGAAATAGTCCGATATGAACGCCAGCGCGATACTCATCATGATGGCCAGTACCAGCCCGGCGACAATCATCAACAAGGGCGAATAAACGGGAAACGACGGGATCACGGGGACTTCGGCGACGGACACATTCAACACACGGTTTTTGTCGAGTTCTTCGGAAATCCTCGCCTGCTCCTGCTTCTGGATGTAGAGCAGATAGCTGTCTTCCGCAGTCTTGATGTTTCGAAGCAGATCCTGACGCTGGATTCCCTTTTGGTCGATGAGGAGAGCTTGCTGCTTATAGGCGTCAATGATGGGTTGGGTGGCCCGCACTTTGGCGGCGTAACCGGACAAGTCAGCATTTGCCTTCACCAGCTCGGACTGCAGGACCAAATAGGTAGGATTCTGGCTGCTGCTTTGTTGTTTCACTGGATTCTGGTGTTCGGCGGCAATTTGCGCATTCAAATCGGCAATCTGTTTGTCAACGTCCTGCACCAATCTGTACGTTGGCTGATATTTCGTCAACAAATCGGTCCGGCGAGTCTCGAGCTCTGCGAGGGCAGGTGCAAGATTGGCCAGCAGTTGAGGGTTGTCGCCGGAGGTAATCTGCGTGGTCAGGCGGTCGGGAGTGCGCCGAAGTTCCCCCTGAATTTCTTCGATCTGCCTCTGCGTCTCTTCCATCGCCGATTGGGTTTCATGCAGGCTGCCTTCAAACTCGCCTGCCTTCTGGACCAGAATCTGCTTCTCGAGTTCCGGATCAGTGGAGTCTTTTGTCAGATCATAGCTGGCAAGCTGTTTTTCCGAATCCTCGAGCTGTTGCTGATAGTATTGCGTCTCATGGTGGAAGAAGTCGTATACACCAGGCGGGCGGTAGACATTCAGGTGCTTTACCAGGTATTCCTTGTCCAGATCTTTCAAAACCTGCGCGGCAAGCTCAGGATGAAGGGATCGGTACGAAACTTGAATCACGTTGGATTGAGGAATTTCGTCGATCCTGAGCCCATCACGAAGTTTCTGCTCGGCGTTGGCGATTCTCCATTGGGCATCACGCCAGGGAAAGAACGCGTTCCATAAATGCTTTTGGCGGTCATCGAGGTGGAGATCCTTGACGACGGCTTCCAGCAGGTCGTTGCTCCGAAGGATCGAAATCTCCGTATTTATTTCGCGCTCGGTGGGCACGTCAGTAGAATTGAATGTTTCGCGAGAGTTGGCATCGGTGGAAACCACCTGGTCGGCTCGCCGGTGCTTCACCACGATCTGGGTTTCCGCTTGATAGTTGAGCCCAAAAAGTGCAATGGCCACAATGGCCCCGGCAAAAACCGAAAGGAAGGTGATCTTCATCAGGCGTGAGTGCCTGAAGAATGTCGTCACCAGCAGGCGCAGGGTGTCGGGAGACGTTCGTCCTGGCGGCGGAGGCTGAACCATAGGATTCATCGAAGGGTTTTCTCGTAGCATCGCGAGTTGCTCTGGCATATTGGTTTCTCCTCAACCTCCCGTGATCATGAAGACGGCCTGGCAATCAAGGGATGGCATACATCCCCATGGAGGGATTGGGAATGTAGGCTTTGACTTTGGAAATGGTGTTTTGCGGGACATAGATCATGTCCCCCGGATGGAGGGACATATCCTCCTGCAGATTGTGGGTCTTCAACATATGCTTGAGGTCGATTTTGGTAACCGAAGACCAACTATCGTTGACGCGGCGGAAGAGCAACACCTGCGAGTGCTTCGACTCTGAGGTAAGCCCGCCCGCCATGGCCAGTGCCGCAGTGACGGTGGTGTCGCCCCGCAAATCATACTTGCCGGGATGCCCCACCTGCCCAAAGGCCAGAAAATAAGGTTTCTGGAAATCCTTTAAATCAATACTGACGACGGGATTCGCCAGGATTTTCGCGTAGGCAGTTCGAACATTTTGGCGGACTTCAGGCACTGTTTCGCCTTGAATATGAAGGTCGCCCACCTCTTTGAGCGTGATGTACCCGTCCGGCTGCACAGTGACTGTTTGATTGAATTCAGGTGTGAACTGAAACTGCAAATCGAGGATGTCCCCATTCTCGATGAGATAGCGAGGATTGCGCCGCTGGAGTTCAGGGCCGTTGGTTGTTGTATTGAGGTGGTCCACTCCGTGACTGAGCGCATTCATTACCGCATCTGACGAGGTATTCTGATTGCTCTCCTGTGCGATCACCCAAGTGCTGCACAAACCGATCAGAGCGACAATTTGAAAAATCTTGAATTTGTAAACCACGGCTTTATCTCCTCTGGTCCATTACAATGACCCGGCCTGATGTCGCTTCTCTTGCTTGATCGCCTGATCGGTTCCTCCAGCTTGCGTCATGCGGGCAAGTGCAGGACCGTTGGCGCCCTTTCACCTCAACCTCAGCTCATGAACCACAGACCTGGAGCGGCGGAGAATCCATGTCTGAGCATGGGGCGCGCCAACTGCGCTCAGCGGACAGAGACGTGGGGAGTTGCAGGCAGGAACGTTCTCGCGTAGTATTTCCGGCTGTCACGACGTTCTCTCCGTCTCAACACCATAGAGAGCGTTTTGGCTGGGCAGGGCGTGAGCCATCACCTCACGCTCTGCCTGTCTCTTCAAACTTTCTCTTTCTGGATCTATCGATACGTGCGGTCGTCCTCAACCTTCGATGCGGTCATGTGGGCGCACTCAGCGGTTTTCCTGAAGTACGACAGCAAAGAAAATTCAACGCGGCGCTTCGCGCGCTCAATCGTTGATGTTTCTTCATTCCCTTTGAGTCATCGCGCCGTCCGCAAGGTTGCTTTTCGCGTCTGAACGCATGCCGAAATGTAAAACGCCAAAGTGTCTCCGGATTTTTCTTTTCATTCCGTGTCACCCTAAACTCCGGTCCACCGAAAAATCTTTTCCAACATTCCTCTAACACCAGCGAGCGCCAATGGTTTCGCTGCGAACCTCAAACTCATTTACTTTGCACATTGATGGCCTTTTCATGAGGGCCATATCCTCTTGATTCCACAATGATGCATCACCGCACGTGCCCTCCCGCCGCGTTTCGGACCCGAAAAAATTACATGCCCGTTGCAAATGTGAGGCCCAACCCTGTCCCTTCCCCGAAACCATGCCCGCGGCCCACCTCTCATCACAAGTGAACCAGCTTATCACCATATCCATATTAAGTGAATGTGAATTATTCATCTGAGGTATCAACCTGACTGGCAATTTCCGTTTTTCCTGTCATGTCGAAGTCGGGTGAAACCTCTACGGCAATATAGAAGAATTACGAGAGGGAACCGGCGGGAGTTGTATTGTCCTAGGGTCGAACTGTGACAAAGCAGGACTACTCGTATTGCTACCAGCGTTTTTCAGGGCGAGGGGAAAAGCATGATGGGTGAACCTCGGCATGGCTGAACTGGCGGCCTCAACAGTTACAAAAGTGCCCATTTTGCCGAAGCCGCCACGATCCTTCGAATGTCGGCCAGGGGGAAATAGAAAGTTGACTCTAGCCGCAGTGCAGTATCGGCACGCTCGTTAAGCGGCCAACAGTGCCCGTTCAATGAAGTCGGCCAAGACTTTCCAAAGCGTGATTGGTGGGCCCACCAGGACTCGAACCTGGGACCAACGGATTATGAGTCCGCTGCTCTAACCAACTGAGCTATGGGCCCGCAGAAGGACACCCGTACGAACCCTAACCTTTTTGCGAGGTGATTTCAAGCGTCGCTCAGTCGGGGGGCGCGGAAACTTGGCCCATCACTCCGGTTCTTCGAACATCCGCTGTTCGGGAACCACTACGACTATTCCGGTTTCGGTAACGTGATACTTCTTTCGGTCTTCTTCCAGGTTGTAGCCGATTTCCGTACGTTCGGGAATATGGATGTGCCTGTCGATGATGGCGTGTCGGATGCGAGAGTAGCGGCCAATATTGACGTGGGAAAACAGGATCGAGCTTTCAACTTCCGTGTAACTGTTCACGCGAACGTCGGGCGACACGACGGAGCCGGTGACGCGCCCGCCCGAGATGATGGAACCCATCGAAACGATGGAATCGACGGCGATGCCCATGCGCCGCCCCTCCTGGGCAAAGACGAATTTGGCAGGTGGGTACTGCCGCTGGTAGGTGCGAATGGGCCAGACAGAGTCATAGAGGTTGAACACTGGCGAAACTGAAACCAAGTCCATATTGGCTTCATAATAGGCCTCGATGGTCCCGATGTCTCGCCAGTAGAATGCCTCCTTCTTGTTCTCGTCGATGAAATTGTACGAATAGACGCACCCTGTCTCAATCAGGTGTGGTATGACGTTCTTCCCGAAGTCGTGCTGGGACGTGGCGTCATCAGCATCGGCCAGCAAGGATTCCATCAGCAGGTCGCGATTGAAGCAATAGATGCCCATCGAAACATGGCACTTGTTGGGGTCGTGCGGAGAGGGTTTGGGGTCGGAGGGCTTCTCCTGCCAGCCCACTATGCGTCCGCTGGAATCAATTTCGCACACACCAAAGCGGTAAGCCTCCGAAATGGGAAATTCGATGGTGCCTACCGTTACGCCCGCGCCCGAATCCGCGTGCTGCCTCAGCATCAACTGATAATTCATTTTGTAGACATGGTCACCAGAGAGGATGAGCACGTATTTGCAATGTTCGCTGCCGATCGAATAGAGGTTCTGGTAAATGGCGTCGGCAGTTCCCTGATACCAGTGTTCGCCCACGCGCTTCATGGGAGGGAGGATTGTGATGAATTCACCGATTTCTGTTCCCAGAATCATCCAGCCCTCACGCAGGTGCCGGTTCAGCGAGAGCGCCTTGTATTGTGTTATTACATAGATATGACGTAGATCGGAGTTGATGCAATTCGAAAGCGTAATATCAATGATTCGGTAGTTTCCGCCAAAGGGAACTGCGGGCTTAGCCCGGTCGCGGGTGAGGGGGTAGAGGCGCTCGCCCTCTCCTCCCGCCAGCAGGCAAACGAGCGTGTCACGCACCATAAATTGTGCCACCTCCCCCGCCAACTTCTCATCAGATGCTGGTCCGACTCAAAAAGGTTCTGAGAGCCCGTTGTTTCCTGCACGGCATGTGGGCCAATGATTATATCAGAGCCACGCTCCAACGGCTCCCTGGAGGAACACCGCGGGCCGGCGGGGTTTATTGCGGCCTGCTGGCCTGTGCTATATTCGCTTCGGGGGACGATGTGCCTTCAACCATGCGTCACAAGAATATCCGCCAACTCGCGCCCTACGCCATGCGCGTGGAAAACTCCCAGGGGCGGCGCTATCCGGAGCCCGCACACCCCTACCGCAACGATTACGAACGCGATCGTGACCGCATTATCCACTCACGTGCTTTCCGCCGCCTGGAAAACAAGACTCAGGTGTTCACAGAGCGGTATTCCGACCACTTCCGCAATCGCTTGACGCACACGCTGGAAGTTGCGCAAATCAGCCGCACGGTGGCCAAATCGCTGGGTCTGAATGCCGACCTTGTGGAATCGCTGGCGCTGGTGCATGACGTGGGTCATCCGCCCGGCGGGCATTCCGGCGAAGCGGAGCTTGACCGTCTAATGCGGCAGCACCAGGATAGCTTTGACCACAATCTGCACGCTTTGCGCATCGTTGAATCATTCGAGCAGAAATATGCCGCCTTTCCCGGCCTCAACCTGACCTTTGAAGTGCGCGAAGGAATCATTAAGCACTCGCGCGATTATTTTTCCATCAACCACCCGGAATTGGCGGAATACCGATTGCTGGAGCGGCCGCCGCTCGAGGCGCAGTTGATCGACATTGCCGATGAAATCGCGTACAACTGCGCTGATCTTGACGACGGCTACGAGGCCAAGCTCCTCACGCTGCCGATTCTGCGTGAAAGCTTGCCGGTCTTCGACCGGTTGTATCGTACCGTCGACAGGAAATATCCCTCGGCGAAAGAGAAGCTAAAGTTCAACGAGGCGCTCAAGCGCCTCCTGAACGCGTTGGTGACCGACTTGATCGAATCGACGCGTCAACGCTTGGCGAGAAAGCGGATTCGGTCACTTGCGCAGGTTCGGGAGTACCCAAGGCGGATAGTATCATTGAGTGAACGTGTCCTGAAGGAGGACCGGGAGCTGAAGGAATTCCTCTTCTCGCATCTTTACTCTCATCAAAATCTCAACGCAGAGCGGCGACGCCTGACCACGTGCATTCGCAGCCTATTTGCCTACTACCTCGAGCACCCGCAGAGGCTGCCCTCTTTCTATTTTCAGCAGACGCAGACGGAGCCGCTCCACCGCGTGGTCTGCGACTACATCGCCGGCATGACCGACACTTATCTTCAAGAGCAGCACCGCAAATTACTGGAGACTTGAAGCGCGAAGTCCCGGCGATGGTGAGCTTGCAAGTGTGACCTTCGAAATACGCTGGACATCGGAATGATTCGTGGTTAATTTCCTGGGAAACAGCCCTAACAGCCTCCCGCTTCCTTCCCTGTGCTAAGATAACGCCAACCGGAGGCGGGCAACCTCTGTGTGCCCCCCCGCCAAGGGGAATCTGTGAATCTTCGCAAACAACTAGCACTGTCGTTGATGCTCCTCGTCGTCGTCGTATTGGTCGCCGTAGCCGTCTACGTGTCGTTTGGCGGGCCCCAGGTCACACTGCTCGACGCCTTCTACATGGCGGTCGTCACTGTTTCCACAGTCGGCTACGGCGAAATTATTGACACACACGCGAATCCCGGGCTGCGGCTTTTTAACATGTTTTTCATCCTGATCGGCATCGGCATCATGCTCTACGTCTTTTCCGCTTCGACGGCATTCATTGTGGAAGGCGAACTGAACAACATTTTTTGGAGACGCAAGATGGAGAAAATGATCCGGGATATGCGCGATCACCTGATTATCTGTGGGGCCGGCGAAACCGGTACCTATCTGGTGAAAGAACTCCTGAAGACCGGAAACGTCTTCATTGTGATCGATCACGACGAGGAGCGCCTAGAAAAGATCGGCCAGCTTGGCAAGGTGCCCGTGTTGAAAGGTGAAGGCGGGGACGAAGAAATCCTGACCACCGCGCGCATCCAGGTGGCGCGGGGCATGGCCACCGTGCTTCCCGAAGACAAGGACAACCTGCTCACCACGGTTACCGCCCGCCTTTTGAATCCCAATCTGCGCATCGTGGCTCGCTGCGCCGAGTCGCGCATGGTCGAGAAGCTCCTGAGGCACGGCGCCAATGCGGCGATCTCTCCGAATATGATCGGAGGCTTGCGAATTGCCTCTGAACTGATCCGACCGAGCGTGGTCAGCTTCCTGGACACGATGCTGCGCGACCCGTCTGGAACGCTGCGCGTTGAGGAAATCACGGTCGTCGAGCGCTCGCCCTGGATTGGGAAGAAGCTGAAGGAGATGGACCTGCACGGGCGCTTCGAACTTCTGCCTCTGGCGATCCGCAGAGCCGACGGAGACATGAAGTTCAATCCACGCGATGACACGGTGATGGCGCGAGGTGACACTCTTGTGGTGATGGGTGACGTCGACAACGCCTGGAAGGCTCGCGACGCGGCGGGAAACAAGGTTCCCCATCGGTCGGCTGGGTAGGAGAGATCCTTATTCCAAATCCCGTGGGGCTCAGCCTCAACCTCTCGGCTCCAGCATGCCGCACGTCCTCGAACACCATCCCCCTCCTGCAGCATGCATCCGCAGCCGAAAAAACAGCGTCCAACCGTAGGAGGCACTCAAGCCGCCGCAGCAGACTGCACCATACGGAGATCGACATCGGCTGGATCGAGGGAGAAGCGACGTTGACCTTTCAATTCGGTTTGTGAATTCGTGCCGCTTTCGAGTATCTTGTATCACAGGCTTTGAACTTCGAGCCAACGCCTAGGGAGTGTAGCAGGAAAT
>JASHTZ010000122.1 GCA_030040295.1 Terriglobia bacterium
ACGGCAATGAAGCGTTCCTGTGGTCGCACGGCCGAGTCACTTGGGAAAACGGCGCGCTGCTTTCAGTGATCAATGGTTTGGGATATCCCGACGCCGCGGCGGGCAGTAACGACCAGGGAATGATTTTGTATTGCGAGGGCAACGACCAAACGGGAATGGTTTATCACGATGACCACAATCGCGGCGTGGCGTATTCCTATTTGCAGGGCATCGGGCCGGGCGGAACGAAATACAATTACGTGAGCCCGGACTTTTACCGGCTGGTTCCGTGGGAAGGCGCGGGCTACAAGCCGATGGGTTACGGATACGAATCGGTCGCAGGCATCACGCAAGCGATTCATCGCATGGAGAGCGCTGCTGCCGGCCTCGAACCCGCGGCGGCGCTCGCCAAGCGTCGGGAGATCATCAAGCAAGTTGACGCGCAGGGGCTGATCGCGACGCCGGCCAACAGTTACATCAACGAGTTGGTGGTGGAGGCGGCGCGCGCCTCGATTTTGGCGGACGCCGCACCCATGCGGATCGTTTATGGCGACCGGCCGCGCATTGAGAAAGGGAGTGGCTAGGAATTACGACCGTGGCATGGGCATCCCGCACATGAACAGCCGCCGCCAGGATGGCCGTGCCACGATAGAGCACGCGCGAATCTCCAATTTAATTGTTTCTAACCGCTAGCGAGTGACCACGATTTCTCGGAGACCCAATGGCCATTCAGCGTCACCGTCGTTTGAGCCGCTATCTAGCGATGTCCTGGGTCGCGCCCGGTTTCTTCTAACTTCCTGCAGGGCCTCGTTGACGATGATGCCCCAAGTCCAGACCTACGGAAATAGGGTGCTCTTGGATTTCTCTCCAGAACTCTTCTGGGCCAACGGAGTTTAACAACTGACTTGGTAGGCATGAGATGATCCACACAAGTCCGACCAGCCTCGCGCCGGATACGTGGTCAAGAACCACCGCAGGCCGCATGGCCGGTGTTTCAAACCGAAAGCCAACGTTGCAAAGGGTCAGGCTGCGGGCCTTTCGGGCGTAGAGTCCAATCCCAGGCCGTGTGGGGCACTTCGCGTGCGGCTTCTTCGACGGTTCCTCCGCCCCCGTAAGAAACGTGCACATCGTTGAACGAAACGTCTTCCAGGAAAGCTTCCTGAATGCAATTCAGCACGATGCAATGTCGAGTTTCTCCCGCGCGATAGTGCTGCTCGAAGGGCATATCAGGAAATTGCCGCCCTGTCGCGAGTACGTGGGCGCGAATTCCGTTGAAAGCGATGTTGCGAACGAAGCCTTTTTGCGAGCCTGGCTCGTCACCGTGGGGCGGACGATTGTTCAGGTCAATCGAAATCGGTCCGTCATTTGCTGCATAACGAGGTTGGAAAAAAGAATATTCTGCACACGCGACTCGGGGCCGAACTGCATTTTGATCGGACACCCGTACGTCTCATAAATCACGCAATTGGAGATGGTGATGTTTTCCGGATTCCAGCCGCCGAGGCGGAATACCGCCCAGCGCGTGCTGAACGTGCTGTTGGTCACGGTCACATTCCCTCAGCTCCTAGAGCATTTCTATAAATAAAGTAGCTGGAATGTGCCTACTCTGCCCAAAGTAGCAACATTTTTCAGGCCACATCATTTATAGAAATGCTCTAAACAGCGCACAGGCATCATCCTGTGATTGCACGCCGCAGTTGCTCGCGTGAACGAATTCGCTGCTGATAAAGTCGAATCCGTCGTTGTTGCCGCTCACGCGGTTGTAAGTGCAGACCGTCGCACCACACGAATTGGCATTGGATGATGCGAATGGAATGGAAGACGCTGGCAAGCAGAAAAGCGCCGCGCAGTCGGAGCTGTTTGCAGCCGTAAAGAGCAAGTGGTAAGGGCGCTCGTCGCCGCCCCTGCCCGATGGCGGCGGCTGACCGGGGCCGGAACTGCGAAATTGCGCGCCCTGGCCATCAATGGTTCCAGGACCATAAATGGCCACGTTCTCCGCTTCAACGGCAAAAAATCAGCGCCACGTTCCTATCACGAAGCGTTGTGTTGCCGTTCAGGGAAATGGCATCCGCGGCGTGATACTGCCTGCCATCAGCGCTTCCCAGCAGCTTCCCCTGCGCAGCGATTTGCAGAGTGACATTGCTTCGCAGCTCGACGGAGCCGATCACAAAAACTTCCGCCGGATCAGGACCGTGCCGCCCTTATCGAAGCCTTGGATCGCGGCGCGGCGGTCGGGACTTGCCGGCCGCGCGGCCCCTCAAGCTCATGACAATGCCGTCTTACGCAGATCGACGACGGTTTCAGAGAAGCCTTGGATCCGGTTACCGGTCAAGGTAATCTCATCCGCTTCCGGTCCAATCCGAATGCCCACGCGCTGCCCCGGCGCTTGTGCTTCGCGGATTTCGTTTTCCACGATCGCAATGGATTTCGTTGCGCCTTGAATATCAATCCCGATACCGCTTGGCTCGGTAAGCCCCAGAATACAGTTCTTCTCTATTCGGTTCCGGTTACCCGCGAAGGCGGGCCCGTCCTCATCGCGGAACAGTATGCCTACTTTTCCGCTCGTCCGGATTTCGTTGTCGCGCACCACATTGTCCGTATCGTGGTGTCCGATCGAGATGCCGTACAGCTTGTTACCCTCGATGTAGTTTTTCTCGGCCAGTCCCCACCTTACTCCCCAGCAGAAGAAAAGACCTTGTTCGTTGCCGGCCATGCGGTTCCTACGGATTATCGAACGCTGGGACCCGGAGCCCGGATGGAGGCCGAGGCCAGTGTGATCGTGGCTGTAACAGTCTTCCACCAGCACGTCATGGCAGATCTGCCAACTCAAGCCGTCGCCATTATAATTGCGCGCCGTGACCTTGCGCATCGTCAGGCGGATACAGTCTTGCATCCATACGCATCCCGCGTAGTTTCCGTCCAGATTTCCGTTGTTCGCCTTGTTTCCGTCAAGCGTGATATTTTCAATGATGACGTCCGAAATGTTCTCACCGCTGAAGAGGGCAAACAGGCTTTCCACGGTGGGTTTTACCTTCAAAAACGCGTCGGCTCGCAGGGCGCGGTCGAGCTTGAACCGGTTGCCGTTGCGGGCCACCAAGGTGCGCTTGATCACATTCATGGCACCGCTGTCCGGCTCCCTCGCACGGATGCAAATCCCGTCGCCCAACTGGAGGCCATTGGGGTCGACAAACGTGAGTTCCTGGTCGTACCAGTCGGCATCATCGGCGAGTTTGGCCTCGATAGCCGGCTCTTTGATGATCACCGACTCCTGTCCACTGCCGAGAATCCGCACGTTGCGTTGCAGGTAAACGGCATTGCGAAAGCGGTAGGTGCCCGGCAGGATCTTTACCGTTCCACCCCCGAAACGAGCCACAGAGTCGACCGCCGCCTGAATCGCTTTTTCGTTTGTACCCACCAAGTCAGCCTTCTCGGGGCCGACCGTCAGAGTAAGGCGCTCCTGCCAGGTGGGCTCGACGGGATCACCCGATGTAGCCCGGGGATTCGTCTCGGGGACGCCGGTTTCCTCACCGGCCGTGGGCGTGGTCCCCAACGCCGCTGTACTGCCGATGACCAAACCGCCGAAGGCAGTGGTTACAAAATTACGTCGTTTCATAGCAATACCTCTTGCCGAACGATTATGGCCGCGACACCCAGACGGGGCTGGCCCAAGCCATCTCATAGTCTTCCTGGATGACACGCACGTAGTACCAATCAGTCGTTCGCGGCGGCTCGGTGTTGCCATACTCGAATTCCACCTCATGGCGCCCCCGGCCTTCCACACGAAGATAGTCTTGATTGTTTTTGACTACCGTAACTGTAGCAACCGGTGCAGTTCCACCTACTTTCACGGTCAGGTGAGGAGCGTCGCGACTTTTGTACTCTTCCCCCATCCAGTGGCCGTCCACTTTGAAATCAAGGATGATGCGTTTTCCCGTGGTCGCGTAGCTGCGGCGGTTCCGAACGGCATCAAAGATGGCTTCACGCGTCAACTCCTCAGCGTATACACCCGTGAAGCCACCAGTATATTGGTTTGGGTCCCAAGAAGCATAGTCACTGTTATAATAGTCCTCTGAGTGCGCAGGGTATCCTGGACGACCCGAGTGCGAATCACTGGCACCCACAAAGCCCAAACGCTGTCCCGCGGCCAAGCCATCTTGCACGAAATGACCTGCCATAAAGCCACCGTTGATTCTGATTTGGCGTGGCCCGGCGGGCGACTCAGAGTTACCCCAGGTTGAGTACACCTCTGCACAGCGCTGAAAATCCGGGTCGTAATGATCCCACGGGGTGGGCGCATGTTTCGCAGCCATATGGTGAGGAATGGTAAGGGTGTCGGCACCGGATTTTCCGGCCTTACGAAGCTTGGCCCACAGGTCAGCAGCGCTTCTGGTATTCGCCCGCTCAGGGAATTCGGTGGAACGCAAGATTGGGCCTTCCCAATCTCGGTAATAAACATTTTTATGCCCTTCGTTGAGTTCGGCCGCTGACCATTCGTAGGCACTCAGCGTGGCGAACCTTCCCGGTTGGTATAATTCACGGGCTTTCGCCTTGATCTTTTCCCAAATATAGTCCGTGGGATTGTGTTCGGTCAGGCAGGCAAAGTCCAGGTTCATCGCGTCTCGTGCGTAAATGTAGCTGTAATCAGGCTCCGCGACCGCATCGTAGCTCCACTGTGTGTGGATGTGGATATCGCCAAAGTAGAGCTTATACTTTGGTTCCTCTCGCGATGCCACAATGACATTGCTCGGAAACTCCGTTCCTGATTGCTCATCCCGAACGTAGACGACATGTTTTCCTTCGCTCTTCAGGGCTACGTTGAATAAGTGGCATTCATATAAATCATCCTTCGAAGAAAACTCATACGGAGATGGAAGCTCAGCAGCGGAGTCTGCAATCCGAAAACTGATCGGGTGTCGACACCGATCCCTCCGTCCCAAGCGCAATACTGCCACGCTCAATTGGAAGGGCACATTCAACCGCTGGTTCGTCGAGGCATTAACCAACATTCGATAACCACTTAGGAATGAACCGCCTGCCTCTGCAACATCAGCTCCTCTTTCAATGGCACGGTCTAAGGACGAAGGCATCTTGGCGGGCCAAACTACCTTGTCGCCCAGCGATGGCACGGGTGGCAGTACTTCCACTTCCTGAGATTGTGCCGGGGCCCTGACCGCAACGAGTGTGCTCGCCGCCGCGCTATTCAACAACAACTGTCTTCTCGAGAGACGCATCGTCTCCTCCTACTAACCCGGCACAGCCGGAACCAGACCGGGGAAGTTGGGCGATTTCAAGGTCGCTGACCGTGCAGTCACCTGCCGACCCGTCGAGGCTTTCACCTCTATATCTGTGCCCTGATTGGCTATCACAATTTGGGCGCCCGGAACAACAGTCCCTGAAGCGTCGGTCAGAGGCCCGGCCCTAGAACTCGCAACGAATCGCGCAAGACCAAGGTTCGTCAGTGCCAAGAGCAAGGAGGTCAGTGAAATTATATGTTTTGAATCTCTTCTCGCCGTGACTGCCTCCTCTTCCATAATTTTATTCTAGCCCTCATCCATAATTCAATTTGAGCGATTTAAACCAGCTTGCGGGTGAAGAGTCAAGTTCAAACACGAAGGCTGACAGGAAATACGGCCGTTTTATTTATTGTGCAAATGTTCCGGCAGTGTGACCTACCCAAATCGCATCGGCGCAGAGGACATTGCGACTCGCTTCGTGCCGAGGATTGAAAAGAGAACCTGTCGAGAGTTGCTCTGAGGAGCGCGAAGGTTCTCTTTAGGTGAGAACCTACACAGATCCAGCGTAGTTCTAAAAACATGGGCGATAAGTTGGCCCGGATCAGGAAGCCACGCGACCATGATGCAGCCTGCCGAGTCAATCTTGAGAATGGACCCGCCCAAAGGCGGTGGAGTGACTTCGATACTCGGGGGGCCCTTGCTCAAACCGAGGTGCGTGCCGTATTCGTGGCAATAGCGAACGTATTCAGAAAGCAAACGCTTCAGATGGAGCAGAAACTGACACCACCAAGCGGGAGCGGCATCTTTATCCATGCCTCCTCGGGCACGACGAACAGCATCGGGTTGGCGTATCGCAGGTCCGCAAAGAAAGAATGTATTCATCGTACGAATAAAATGCGAGGTTCCTTCCATCACGCCACCTTTGCGCTTGACTTCGAAAAACCAGGTGATAAGTAAGCGGGTTGCAGGGGCCTGATTCCGTTCCGCACACGGTCCCCTCTCATCTAAAGATATTCGTAACCACGGCCGAGTTGACCGATAATTTTCGTGAAAATACCTTTGACCGAAGGCACGAGATTTAAAATCCTCAACGTGGCTAATTTAGTGAGGTTATGCACCCAGGTTTCTGTCCCGCTGTTGAGAAGGAGGATGCTAATGAAGCACAAGATAGCTTTGGGCTGTATTTTAATTGGCAGTCTGATCATTCCGACAAGTGCCGACCTGCGAAGAGGTTTTAGCGAGGAAAGGCAGACAGCACAAATGAACCCGGCAAAAGATGCACAGGCCCCTTCGTCCGATCAATTTCCAAATGCCAAATCCGTTCGTCCCGAGCCAAACTACGAAGTGAAGGAATTTCGTGAGCGCGTCCCTATGCGGGATGGCATCGAGTTGGCCGTCAAGATTATCCGGCCGGCCGCGTCCGGCAGATTTCCGGCGATCGTGTCTTATGGCCCATACCACATGCTGGAACGCCCCCCCGAAAAGTGGGAAACCGTCAACCAGTGGATCGGGGGCGCGGCGAACCCAGCCATTCCCGCCGATCCGCTGCAATACTATGCCTATTTTGCTCAGCGGGGTTACGCCATGGTAGAGTTCGATGCCCGCGGAACCGACAATTCCGGTGGCTACACCACGGACATGTACTCCGACCCGGAGCGGCAGGACGGTTACGACATGGTGGAGTGGATTGCTTCACAGCCGTGGTCGAACGGCAACGTGGGGATGTGGGGAATCTCTTACGGCGGCGTGGACACCTGGCAGGTCGCCATGCTGCATCCCCCTCACCTCAAAGCCATCATTGTGCGGTCAGGCACAG
>JASHTZ010000123.1 GCA_030040295.1 Terriglobia bacterium
CCCAACCAAATCTACTCACTTTCAACCACCACCAACCTCGTCAATGTGGACGTCATGGTGGTGGATAACAATGGAAATCCGCTTCAAAACCTCGATAAAAAGAATTTCCAGTTATACGACGACGGTGTGCAACAGTCGGTGACCAATTTTGGAACGGGCGAAGCGCCCATGACGGTTTGCATGCTCATTGAGTTCGCCAACCGCAATTGGCAGTTCCTCTATTTGGCCCTCCGCTACAGTTATGACTTCTTGAATGTCATCCACCCGAATGATTGGGTAGCCGTGGTTTCGTTCGACCTGAAGCCGCAAATCCTCACGGACTTCACGCAGGATCGCATGGAGGTGCGCGCGGCGCTGGATCAATTGCGCATGCCCGGCTTCATGGAATCGAATTTTTATGATGCTCTGTCGTTTGTGCTTGACCGGATGCAGGAGGTGCATGGGCGCAAGGCCGTTCTGGCCGTAGTGACGGGAATCGACACCTTCAGCAAGCTGACGTACGACCAGATCCTGAAAAAAGTGAAAGCCTCCGACACTCCTATCTACCCCGTCAGCATCGTGGAGTTTTTGGCCGTCCGCAGCATGCGGGGCGACAACATCACGACGCTGCAAGCGGAAAACTGCCTCAAAACCATGGCCCAATACTCCGGCGGACAGGCCTATTTCCCGCGCTTCGAGCAGGAACTTCCGGCGGATTACCGTCAAATCGCCGAGCAACTTCGCAGGCAATACAGCCTGGGCTTCGTTCCCACCAACGCCACACACGACGGCCGCTACCACAAGCTAAAGGTGGATGTCGTGGATGACCAGGGGAATCCGCTGACGATTTTCAATGATAAGGGCAAGAAGATAAAGTACCACGTGGTGGCGCGCGACGGTTACTACTCGCCGAAATCTTAGTGGGAAAAGTGCCGCACTCCGGTCAGCACCATCGCCATTTTGTGCTGGTTGGCCGCGGCAATGACTTCATTGTCGCGAACCGAACCGCCGGGCTGCACAATCGCCGTTACGCCCACTCTCGCCGCCTCCTCCACATTGTCGGAAAACGGAAAGAAAGCGTCGGAAGCAAGGACAGTGCCTTCCAGGGCGTGTTTCAGCTCGCGGGCCTTTGTGGCGCCCAGCTTGACGGAGTCCACGCGGCTCATCTGGCCCGCCCCAACCCCCACCAGAAATCCCCGCCGGGCGTAAACGATAGCGTTTGACTTGGTGTGCTTCACGACGCGCCAGGCGAAAATCATAGCTTCCATTTCTTCCGGGGTAGGCTGGCGCTCGGTGACATATTTCCAGAGTTGGGGCTGGGCGGGCAACGAATCGGGAGTCTGGACCAGCAATCCGCCGCCCACAACCTTGAGCTGAAGGCCGAAGTCGTCCCCAAGCGTTGCTGACATATCGAGGAGGCGAAGATTTTTCTTGCCGGCCAAACGCTCAAGCGCCGCGGGTTCAAATCCCGGCGCCACCACGGCCTCCACAAAAAGCTTGGACAGCTCTTCCGCCGTGGGTCCGGTCACGGGGCGGTTAAAGGCGATCACCGACCCGAAGGCCGAGACCGGGTCAACTTCCAGGGCGCGCTGGTAGCTTTCCACCAGCGTCGTGCCGGAAGCCACCCCGCAAGGGTTGGTGTGCTTGATAATAACCGTGGTGGGTTCATCGAATTCCTGCGCCAGCCGCCAGGCGGCTTCCAAATCCACCAGGTTGTTGTAGGAAAGTTCCTTGCCCTGGAGCTGCGGGGCCGCGGCCATTCCGCGTCCGGCCGTCGCGGGACTGCGATAGAGCACAGCCTTCTGATGCGGATTTTCACCGTACCGCAAGTCCATCACTTTCCGATAGTTCAAGTGTAGATTCTCGGGAAGTTCCCCATCCGCCATCTTCTGAAGAGCGGTGGAAATGGCGCTATCGTAAGCCGCCGTCGTGGCAAAAGCCTTTCGCGCCAGTGCGGCACGTGTCTCGCGCGAAATGTTCCCGCTATTGCTCTGCAATTCTCCCAAGACCTTGGCATAATCGGCGGCGTCCACAACCACGGCCACGTCCTCAAAGTTCTTGGCTGCGGAGCGCAGCATGGAGGGACCTCCGATATCGATGTTCTCGATCAGCTCTTCCAGGGTTACGCCCGGTTTCGTGGCCGTCTTTTCGAAGGGATAGAGATTCACCACCACCATGTCAATGAGCTCGATGCCTTGTTCCTTCACCTGCTGCTGGTGCTGAGGGCTTGAGCGGATGGCGAGCAACCCGCCGTGCACTTTGGGGTGAAGGGTTTTCACCCGGCCGTCGAGCATTTCAGGGAACCCCGTCAAGTCCGAAACATCGCGGACCTTCAGCCCCTTCTCGCGCAGCAGTTTCGCTGTGCCGCCGGTTGAAACCACCTCGACCCCCAAGCCGAGGAGTCCTGAAGCAAGCTCGATAATGCCTGTTTTGTCGCTGACGCTGATCAGCGCCCTGGAGATTTTGCGCATGAAATTCCCTATGAAGGAGACAGGAGTCAGGAGACGGGAGTCAGGAGACAAACCTCAACCATTCGAAGTCGCCCTCGCGCAATAGGCGCGGTACGCGCACTGTAAATTATAGTGAATTGATGCCCCGCGGATTTTGCGATGATCTCGGGTGGTAAAGAACTGGGGATTGGTGTTCTTCTCCTGACTTCTGACTCCTTACGCCTGTCTTCTGTTCTTCTCATTCTACTTTGGTGGCTTTGAACTTGACCTTTCCATCCTCAATTGAAACGGAGAACTGAACCTTATCGCAGCCCAGCGTCTTCTTGACCTGCTGGGTCTTGTCCTTGATGAATTTATGAAACGCAGAGGGGTCAAGCCCGCTGGTGGTTTCCCCCGTCTGCGTTCTCGCTTCGCGCATGGCATGCAGAAGTTGAGCTACTTTTTCTTTTTCCTGGTCCGGATCCGAACATACCACCCGCACGGACCCGTCATCCGCCGTCGCCTCGGCAGAGCGCTTTTGCCCGGCAAACTGGCCTCGGCCTTCTTCCTTATCCTGAAGCTTGCGTTGCCAAAGCTGCCGGTTCACAGAATACTTCTGCAGGATGCTGGTAAACCGGAAGCGTTGGCCGAAACTCAGCTTGGATTGGTCGCTGGAATATCGCTTGATGATGGTTTCCACGCGCGAAAGCGTATCGTGTGGGGCACGAGGGGATCCGCCACTGAAAAAGACATCGTACTCAATCTTCAAACGCCGGATATCGTCATCGAGCTTATTCAGCTCTTCATCAACAGTCACGGGGGTGCCTCAAATCTAAGTGGATTATACCCTGTATGAAACGACTTACGTCAATCGGAAAGTTGACGGGTATGGGCAGGTATGTTGAAATGGCGGACGGACGCGCCATGGAATCGCCGGCAACCCGTTCACATCCCGCCTCCGCAAGCCTGCTTCGTAAGATCCCGGCTGTGGACGAATTGTTGAATCGCCCCGGGCTGCGCGACCTCGAAAAACGCTTGGGCCACCGGCTGGCGGTCGAAGTGACGCGAAAAGTCTTGCAGAATCTTCGCGATAAAGTCTGCCAGGGCAGTGTTCCTGAAATTTGCGTTGAGGAACTTGAAGATCAAATTCTGAACGAGGCCGAAGCTGAAGCCGCGTTTTCGCTTCAGCCCGTTATCAATGCCACGGGCGTGATCCTTCACACCAATCTCGGACGCGCGCCGATTGCCGAGGAGGCCCTTGCGCATCTCGCGGAGGCCGCTGCCGGCTATTCCAACCTTGAATATGATCTGCAGCGGGGCGAGCGCGGCAAGCGCGACGTCCACACCGAACGCCTCTTCCGCAGCTTGCTGGGAGCGGAGCGCGCGCTGGTGGTGAATAACAACGCCGCCGCAGTTCTGCTCGCCTTGAATACGCTGGCCGAGGGTTCGGAAGTCATCGTTTCACGCGGCGAGCTGATCGAAATTGGCGGTTCATTCCGCGTTCCTGACGTCTGCGCGAAAAGCGGTGCGGTGCTGCATGAAGTGGGCACCACCAATCGCACGCGCGTCAGCGATTACGCTGCGGCCATTAATGAGCGCACGCGCCTGCTGCTGCGGGTTCATCCCAGCAATTTCCGTGTGGTGGGCTTTACGGAGCGGCCCGGTTTGGAGGAACTGGTGGAGATGGCGCACCGGCACAATCTGCTGCTGATGGAAGACCTCGGCAGCGGCTGCCTGATCGATCTTACGCCCCAGGGCATTCGGGATGAATCGCCCGCGGGGCTCAGCCTGCAAGCTGGCGCGGACGTAGTCACTTTCAGCGGCGACAAGCTTCTGGGGGGGCCGCAGGCAGGAATCCTGGTGGGCAAGCGCGAACCGCTGGAACGCATCCGCAAGAACCCGATGTTCCGCGCGCTCCGCGTGGATAAATTGACCATTGCCGCGCTGGAGGCCACCATTTCAATTTATTTGCAGGGGCGCCTCGATTCCCTTCCGGCGCTCCGCATGATTCGCACGTCAAAAGAACAGATTGCAGCGCGAGCCGGACGGCTGGCGGACAAAATTTCCGCTTGCCCGGGTTTCACGGCCACGCTTCGCGACGGCCACTCGGTCATCGGCGGGGGCTCCACTCCGGGACAAACGCTGGAAACTTCACTTGTGGCAGTTCGCCATCGCCGGCAAAGCGCGGCAAAGCTGGAGGAGACCTTTCGTCGCCGAAAACCCGCCATCCTCGGCCGCGTCGAGCAGGATGAGTTCCTCATCGATCTGCGAACCGTAAGTGAGGTTGAGGAAAAAAAGATCGTCGAGGCATTTGAGAAGGTCTCCAGTCATCAGTAATCCGTTCTCAGTAAAAACTCTTTTGGCCATGATGGCGTGGCAACTCTTGCCCAGTTTTTGATTTCAAAGAACTGAAGACGGATGACTGACAACTTCATTCATGAAATCTCTTTATTTCCACAAGGAATTGTCTTTGCGCGAAGTCCCCATGCCGCGGCGCGCTCCGGGCGAGGCGTTGATTAAGGTCTTGATGGCAGGAATCTGCGGCACGGATCGGGAGATTCTGAAGGGGTATTCGGAATTTCAGGGCATTCCCGGCCATGAATTCGTCGGCCGCGTGGCGGAGTGTGATACGTCGAAGTGGATGGGCAAGCGCGTAGTGGGAGAAATCAATCTCGCTTGCGGGCATTGCTCCTGGTGCGCAAAAGGTTTGGGCCGGCATTGCCCCACGCGAACCGTGATGGGAATCGTGAACCGCCCGGGCGCCTTCGCCGAATATGTGACTCTGCCCGAAGCGAACCTGCACCGCGTTCCCGATGAGGTTTCCGACCAGTCAGCGGTGTTCACAGAGCCCGTGGCGGCTGCTTGCGAGATTCTGGAGCAGATGACCATCACTCCCGGCACGCGAATGGCCGTGATCGGCGACGGACGCTTGGGACTTCTGGTGGTCCAGGTGCTGAAGCAGGCGGGAGCCGACGTGACGCTGATCGGCCGGCACGCATCAAAATTGGACCTGGCGAAAACCTGGGGCGTGCGGGTTTTGTGCGAGGGTGCGCAGGAGCTTGCTGCGAGCAGTTTTCCCATAACCGTGGATGCCACCGGATCTCCACGCGGCCTGGGCGAGGCGCTGCGCCTGGCGGAGCCGCGCGGTACCGTGGTGATGAAATCCACTTTCCACGGCGCGGCGAATCTGGATGCCACCAAACTCGTTGTGGATGAGGTTACGCTGCTGGGTTCCCGATGCGGCCTCTTTGCCCCCGCGCTCGATTTGCTTCGGGGCAGGCGCGTGACGGTGGAGTCTCTGATTACCAGGACGTTTCCGTTGAATCAGGGTCTTGAAGCGTTTGCGTATTTGAATCAAAATTCTGTGTTGAAGGTTTTGTTGGATATGCGATGACGTAGGGGCGGCTCTCGTGGCCGCCCTCAAGGGCAGGCGCGAGGCCTGTCCCTACTTCCTATCTGCAAGTTAGGAAAAGGTGTGACCGAATCCCTGGGACAAAGACTTCTCCGACGGCGTTTTCCGGCGTTGGTACTGACGACCGCCCTTTTATCTGTGGGCGTCGTCCAGGCGAAAAAGAAGAAGCAGCCTCCACCCACCGGCCTGCCCGCACAAATTCTAAGTTTGGCAAGGCAACTTCCCGGCGTGATGTTGGAAGACGCTGGCCCCATCACCAGCCAGATCCAGAAGCTGGTCGTGGACCACATGTCGGAGTGGATGGCCAATCGCACGCCCACGGACGTGGAGGCGCGCCGCGAACTGGAAAGCGTTTTTTCGCTTCTGC
This sequence comes from Terriglobia bacterium, assembly GCA_030040295.1. Classification (GTDB taxonomy): domain Bacteria; phylum Acidobacteriota; class Terriglobia; order UBA7540; family UBA7540; genus Bog-366. The sequence goes on from JASHTZ010000123.1 coordinate 6,188, forward strand.
ACTATCCCTTGGTGGGAAATCCCGCCACCTTCCAACAGCTTTGGAAGGGTCAAATCATCATCGGCGCGGGGTACACACTCGGGTGGACTGATTACGATCGCCAGAATGTGGTGGCGATCTATTCCTGTAGCCAGGGCAAATGCCATCTGGCGACCATCACCAACTTCGTTCCCCGCACGGATCTGCACTACGTCACACTCCCCCAGATTGCCTGGGATGACATGCGTTTTTTCATTTACGGTGTCCGCCCTGGCAAGAGCCAACTGCGCCTCTCCGCAATTCTGTATTCCTTTGACGGCCGGAATCTCAAGCCGCTTTGGCAGGGCCTGGACCTCTACGATGGAGAGATGAGCGTCGAGAACGACAAAGTGACCATTAAGTACTTGAAAGAGGATGAGTACGTGCACGCGGTGGAGAGAGGGGGCAAACCGCCGCGCCACCAAGCCACCTACCAACTCACCGCCGCGGGAATGAAACTGTTGGACGACCACGAAATTCCATTCTGAATCGAATCGCCCCGCCGGCATACCCTTTGTAAAACAGCTTTTGGAGGGGGATTTATGCTTGCGAGCCGCTCGCCCGCCGCATATACTCGT
>JASHTZ010000018.1 GCA_030040295.1 Terriglobia bacterium
TGGCCGCCGGACCCGACCAGATGGCGGAGCACAGTTACCAGGACCCCGATTCCGGCGAAAAGGCCACGCTGCACCTGGACGCCGAAGGCCCTTCCGACCTGGTGGTACTGCAAATCACCGGCAAGGGATTTCAACCGCTGGCTCTTTCTGATGCTGCGGCCACGACAGGCGGCAGTCTGATTCTGTGCAGCTACCCCTTGGGGATCAGCCAGCCGAATCCCGTTCCGCGCCTGATGACGGTGGCGCTGGCCGCGCAAGGAAGCACGCTCACCCTGCAACATCAGGCCGAGCCGGGGGAATCCGGCGCTCCCGTGCTCAGCGCCGACGGCAAAGTGGTGGCGCTGGCAACCTCGGCCAACCAGTGCATCTCCATTCAAGACGCGCGGAAACTGATTCCATGAGACTCCATTTACTCAAAGCCTGTCTTCTGCTCGGATCGGCGCTGGCCGCCGCGGCCCTTCCGGCCTTTTCTCAGGTAAGCCTTCTGGACCAGTTGAAGGCGAGGTTCTCGAAGACGGGAATATTTTTCCGTGCGGATTGCCCGCGCTCGCTGAGAAATTCCAGCGACATTTATCTCCCCATTTTTGTCGAAATCATCAACGGGGTGGAGCAGGAGGCCCACACGACGGGCTCCAGCGTGGCGAGCTACATCAAGCGCGACCCCCTGCAATTCCAAGGCGTGGATATTTTCGTCAAGCCCACCGGAGCGCAGCACCAGTTCGCCAGGGACCCGCTGTTTTTGGGTGCCACCAAGGACTTTTCCTTCGATGCGCGCACCGGGGGGCAGCCGCTGGTGATCCAGGACCGCTACAAAAAGAACCTGGAAGTTCCTCGCGAGGCGGTGCAGTCCTACCTATCGAGCCACTTCCTGGGCGGGCCGTTTGCCTCCGTGGATGTGTGGGTCTCGCTCCGGGTTGTGGATTGGCCTGACCAGGATTTCTACCTGCGCGTGGCGCTGAACGCTGCGCCGCTGCCGCAAATCGCCAATTGGTATCGCGGCGACCTACACTACCACTGCGGCTACACGGATAATCCCGCCGAGCGCGGGTATCCGCTCGACATCACCAAGCAGGCGGCCATGCAGGCGGGGCTCGACTGGCTGCTGCTGACCGACCATTCGACGGATCTCTCCGCCGACGCCTACAAGGCTGAGCTCGACGACGTCAAGAAGTTTCGCGATGGGCGCATGATGCTGATTCGCGGCGAGGAGGTGACCACGGCCAGCGGCAAGCCCGACGCCGTGCTGACCACTGTTCATATGATCGCCGCGCCCTCGCCCGATGACCCCGACAAGGGATTTCCCGGTTTGAAGGATGCGGAGAACAATGTGATCCTGACGGGCGACGGCGGGCCGTCCTCCGACGCCATGCCCATCAAGGACGCGCTGGCGCGAATCGCCGCGGCGGGCGGGTTTGCCTACGCCGCACATCCTTTCGATCCGATCAGTCCAGTGATGCGCGGAGGAAGCTGGGACCTGAGCGCGGACTTCCTGTCGCCCGATGCAAAACAGCTTCAGGCCGGGCTGGTGGGACTTGAAGGTTGGAATCGCGCCACACTCTCCACCGCGGACGATATGCGCGACCCGTTTTGCATTCACCCGCACGATGATTCCAGCGCCTGCTTCCAGCATGACTCGGACGCTGACCAGTACGCGCGACTGGATCAAGCCATCAAACTGGGCTGGCAGCCGCTGCTTCAGCGCGGGCTCGCGCCACGCACCGATGGAACCGATGCCCCGCTCTTCAAAACCTTTCTCGCCGCCGGCTCCGACGCGCATGGCGATTTGAACTTCGAAGGCACAATGGATGTGGTGGATTTTCTGGGCAAACCCTCGCGCGGACTGAATGGATATGCTGAGGACAACGCCATGGGGCGGATTTCCACCGTAGCCTTCGCGCCCGCTGGGATGGGGCCGCGAGGCGAAAACATCCTTCGCGCCCTGCGCGACGGCCACACGGTAATGAGCAACGGTCCGCTGCTGGTGGCCGGCTTCGATATCAATTCCAACGGATCGATTGACGATGCCGAAGACATCGGCATCGGAGGGCAGATTTCCGGCCCGCTAAAATCACTGCCGGCCTTGCAGCTCCGCTGGGCGAGCAGCGAAGAATTCGGGCCCGTGCAATCCATAAAATTGATAGTGGGGACCAGCGCGGGTGAGCAGCCGGCGGTGGAAATTCCTGTGCCCGCGGAGAAGACTTTGGCCAGCAATGGCCTGGTTCCCTTCGACCTGCATTCGGTCCTGAAGGAAGGATCGCCCAACTGGATTTACATTCGCCTGGTGGCTACATCTCGAAACAGTGGCAATAATGAATTTCGCTGCTATACTAACCCCATTTGGATAAAAGCCACGGGCCAGTAGAGCCGACCAGAAGAAAAGATTGGGCAGAGAATATGACCGCTAATACGAACGAGCAGGGAACAATTCGATACATGCGCTGCATATCGTGCGGAGCTATGAATCCGGCCACCGCGGAGGTCTGCGTGCGGTGCGGAAAGCCGCAAGTACCCGGAGCGGCGACACCGCCGCCGGCACCGCCCGTTGCACCCTCCGCGCCGATGGCTCGCGGCGCGGGCGGGACGGCTGTCCCCCAAGTAATGTGCCCGAAGTGCCACAAGTCATTCCCGCAGGGGAGCAAATTCTGCGGGTATTGCGGGACGACCTTGCCGGCAACTGCGGCGGCGCCAACACCCGCGCCGCGTCCAGTGGCCCTGCCGCCACCACCCTCCGCGCCAGTACCCGTGGCCCGGCCGGCATCGCCTCCGCCTCCACAGCGTCCGGTGATTCCACCGCCTCCGCCTTCCTTGGGGCGGCCCGCGGCGTCTCCGCCGGCGCGACCGGCGACGCCTCCACCACCCGTGCCGCCTCGCCCAGTGATTCCACCCCCCCCCACCGCCCGGCCCGTGGTTCCGCCTCCGCCGCGGAACGTTGTGCCACCCCCGCCGCCCCCGCGGCCGAACATACCCGAGTCGGCCATGGAAGGCACGGTGGTTTTTTCGGGGTTGCGGGCAGCGCCGCGCATTGAGGCTCAGATTTCCGAAAAGAAACCCGATGGGTCAATTGGGAAAACCGTCCCCGTGGCCAAGGAAACTTTCATTGGACGCGAGAACTGCGACCTGACTTATCCGCAGGATATGCTCCTTTCGCCGCGCCACGCTTCCGTCTCCGTCCGCGACGGAAAATTGATGCTGAAGGACCTGAACAGCCAGAACGGCTCGTTCATCCGCCAGCGGCAGGATTCCGAGATCAGTCCTGGCGACATTTTCCTGCTGGGGCGCGAACTCTTCCGCTTTGTGACCCAGAGCCTGGATGAATCCGCCAATAAAGATCAAGCTGTTGAGGGCACCATGGTGTGGAGCGTTCCGAAATTGCAGAAGGGACCGCTCACCTCCAAGCTTGAGCATATCAAGCTGAATGGCGAGGTGGTGGCGGAGTTCAAGCTCGATAAGCCCGAGACCACTCTCGGCCGCACCACGGGCGACCTGGTTTTCAAGGATGACCCGTATATGTCCGGCACCCATGCCCGGATCGTTGCCCAGCCCGGACGATTTCTCCTGCAGGATCTGCGCAGTCGCAACGGAGTCTATCGACGCGTGCGCTCGGAAATCGAGCTGATCGATGGCGATGAGTTTTTCATGGGCGAGCAGCTATTTCATGTTGACCTGAAGGGTGGGGGCTAAGGTCGCGATTTGGCCATTGAGCCATTTGGTCATTTTTTCGTTGAGCGAGTCGGGCATTTTACCCCCGAAGCACAAGCTTTCCGGGCGAATGAATCAATGAACAAATGGAACAATGGCCAAGGTTCAGTGCGGTATTTGCTGCATCGCTTCGCGTTCCACCTGCGGCATGCGCGTGCGGATGTAATTGTCCATAATGCGCGGCAGTTCCACGTTCATCCTGGCCACGAATGAATCCTGCGCCTTCTGCAACTTGCCGTCAATTCCCTCAGCGTCCTGATTGAGCTGCTCCATTTTCTTCTGGAGCTCGGCCGACTGCGCAAGCGCCGTGCTAGTCATTTCCTTGGCCAGGAGCTGGCGCAGCGCCATCAGCTCATCGCTGTTCCTCGCCAGCTCCGTCCCCACATAAAAATTCGCAAAGACGGAGAGCAGCGTCATCACCAGAACGATATAGAGAAGGTTTCGAACCGTGGATATGCCAGAGTCCATGTTATCTCCTTTTGAAGTACTACTTCACGTCCTTGCGCTTCATCACAATCAGGATGCCCACCAGCATCAGGAGGGCGTAGCCGGTCATGATGGCGAGGTAAGGCCCCTTATCGCGCCAGAAAT
>JASHTZ010000019.1 GCA_030040295.1 Terriglobia bacterium
TATCCAAGACTCTGCTCGATGCCGTCGGGCCCGGGTCAATTTCCATCAGAACAACTATGTGCTCAACCGCCTCACCAACTGCCTGACTACGGAAGATGGCGCTGAGCCCGGCGTTTATGAGGAATCGCACCTTCAGGGCCGGCGAGGAAGGCTCGACGCCAAAGACCTGTTTCCGGTGGAGGGCGGGCGCCTGGTGACCAACATCGGCCTGTTCCGGATTTACAACGCCTTGTCGAACGGTTGGAAGCCCATGCTGGTGGAGGACGGCGGGCGCGAAGTCGGGGTGCGTGAGACCACTCCCATGCGGCCGGAACGGGCGCAACTGGCGCTCGCTGAGGCCATGAGCTTCGGCATCGGCATGGAAGTGTTCGTGGAGGGGGCCTTTGCCCGGGGCTTGTATGAAAACGATGCAGACGCCATGTCCATCTGGCGTGCTATTGGAAGCTACAACCGCTTCTTCGCCGCAAACGAGCAGTACTACACGGGAACCACATCCCTGGCGCGAGTTGCCATTGTGCTGGACGATCGCAGCGAAAGCGTGGCGCTGCTTGACGGCCTTGCGGCCCGCCACGTGCTGTTTGATGTGCTTTATGAAAACGACCTGACCGCGCAAAAGCTCGCGCATTACAGAGTGGCTGCACTGCTGACCGCGAGGACCGTGCGGCAACGCGCTCTAACGGCTCTTAAGAATTATGAAAGCGGTGGCGGAATAATCATCGCCGCAGGTGACGCAGCGACGCTCGATGAAAACGGGCAGAAGCGCACACCGCCGGAGTGGTTTGGCAAATCAGCGGGGAAGGGCGAATGCACCTATTACGAGAAATTGCCGGCGCTCGACGATTTATCCAAGACTCTGCTCGATGCCGTCGGGCCCGGGTCAATTTCCATCGACGCCCCCCAGGAAGTGCTCTATAACATCGCGTACCAGCCGGCAACCGGTCGCACGATGATTCACTTCTTGAGCTACTCCCTAAAGCCTACCGGCGAAATTAAAGTCGAAGCGACGGTTGACCCCACCGGCGCCAGCTTGCTCTCGCCGGATGAGCCCATGACGGCGGCGGTTACAATCATGCCGGGCGCAAATAGAAAGCTGATCGTTCCCTCTGTCCGAATCTACTCGATGCTGGTGCTTGAAAACCCCGTGCCAAATGTGAAGGCGGTCGCGCATTGATGGAGGGGCCGACGGCCCCGGCATGGGGCCGAACGCTGTTTGGTCTTACAAAACAAAACGGCCGGCAGTTTTTGCTGCCGGCCGTAGAACCAAACCATCAAACTCCCAGCTTACCTGCCTCGTCCACCGTGGAATCCACCGTGGAAACCGCCGCGAGCAGGTGCCGCGCCCCGTGCGATTCCGCCGCGGAAGTTATTCGCCATGGGAGCGCGTCCCGCGTTCACCGGGCCGCGTGCGATGGGACCAGCGAAGCCCGGCCGACCGTAGAATCCAGGCCGAACCACCGGACCCGGATGGCCCACGAAGCCGTGGAACCAGGGCCCTGCGCCGATAAAGACCCCGCCGGAGAACCACCCCGGGCCGTAGTATCCAACAGGCGCACACGCATACGGATAGTAAGGATAATAACCGTAGGCGCAGACCGGAGGTGCCGCCACAACTGCGGGCCCGATTCCCACGCCGATGCCGAATGAAACCGGCGCCGCCTGTGCAGCCGGAGCGGCCATCAATCCAATTCCCAGAACGCTTGCTAAAATTAGGTTTTTCATGTCTCAATCCTCCCTGGGCTCTCTCGGCCCCTTACCAGTTACGCTTACCTTAAAGGCAAGAACTATGCCAAACCGCAGAATTGAATCCAAAACTAATAAGGTCTTGCAGATCAATCGTTATGCAGTGGTTGGCGGGGAATGGCGTTTGCGGGGGATTTCAACTCCGAATGGTGGTTTTTGAGTACGCGGTGCTTTTCAGCCACCGCAACCTCAAGAAACTCCAGAAGATAGCTATCGAGTGATGACCGAAGGATAGTCTTACTTGATAGGGCGTGAAGATTCGTCGTGCGCTCAGGTTCGCCAGTTCTTCAGCACGTCTTCAGGCTTGTTGGGGAAGCCGGTCACGCCTCGTGAGTGATCGAATTGATAAATGCGCCGAAGCGCCCGCGCTTCAAACGGAAATTCGCGAAGCGCTTCGCCGTCCATGGCCGCGCTCAATTCCGGACGCGAGCACGCCGCCACGGCTCGGCCATAAAAGTGCTTCTTCATGTCGCCGCGAGTTCCCGCCAGGTTCGTCATCTCATTCGGATCATCGCGCAGGTTGAATAACTGCTCGCGTCCGCCGTTGGCCATGAAAATATATTTCCAATCGCCCGAGCGCACCATCACCTTAAATTGCCGCGAACCGGGGTTGGAATAGTAGCCCAGCAACTCTTCGCGCTGCTGTGGAGTTCCGGACTTGAGTCCGAGCACGTCGACTCCCTCGCGAAGCTGCGGGTGGCCGGCCGCGCCCGTGACGATTCCAAAGATGTCCGTTTGCGAAGCCAGGTCATGGCGAAGTTGCCCGGCGGGAAGTTTGGCCGGCCAAGTGACCAAGTAGGGAATGTGGCAGGACGCCTCAAAATAACTCTCCTTTTGCCAGCCGTGATGATCACCCAGGTGGTCGCCATGATCGGCGAAGAAGCAAATCACGGTGTTCTCCGCGTCGCCGCGTCGCTCGACCGCGTCCAGAATCCGGCCCATGCACGAATCGATGTAGGTGATTTCGCCATAGTAGCGAGCCTTCAGCACGCGTGCGTGTGCCGGAACGATGTCCTCTGCCCAAACCGCGTAATTCATGAAGGGGATTTGCTCATCCATAAAATCGATCTTCAAGTCGCCGACAAGGGGGTTGGGCATGCGGTCCGGATCGTACAGCCGATTGAACGGAACGGGCGGCGCAAACGGCGGATGCGGACCGATGAATGAAACAAAGCCGAAGTAGGGGTCGCCTTCGCGGCGGTTTATCTGCTCGATGGCCTGCGACGCGGCCCAGCCTTCCACAGTGACATCAGCAGGCAGTGGACTCATCTGCGGCATGTAATACATTTCCGTGCGCTCGCCCATCAATTGTTCGATGAAATTGAACTCGGGGTGCTGCGTGGCGATCCAGGAAGCAAATGAGTCCCGCCGGCGCTGGTCGGGCGTGGCGTACAGTTCCTCGCTGTGCAGGTGGACGTCGAAGCCGAGCGGCTCGTCCCACGGCGAAGTGTGAAATTTGCCGATTCCGAAGGTGCGATAACCTAAGCTTTTCATCGTCTGCGCGAGGAACGGCCCGCAGCGGCCCGTCATCGTCGGCGCCTGATTGGGAGCGGGATGCGCCGCCGAGTTTCCGTAGATGGCTGTGGTCGGCGGCAGGCAGCCGGTCCGAATCGAATATCGCGAGGGCACGCAGACAGGGCACGGGGCGTAGGCATTGGTGAAGGTCAACCCGCGGCGCACCAAACGGTCAAGATTGGGGGTGTAGATGTTCCTGTTGCCCAGCGCGGCGATGGTGTCAAAGCGCTGCTGGTCGGCCATCAAGATCAAAATGTTAGGCCGGGACGATGACTTCGCCGTCTGCAGAGCACTCGCGCTGATTCTGCCGGCCGAGAATGAGGCGCTCGCCCCCGCAACCATTTTCAATGCCGTTCGTCGATTGAGTTTCTTCATGATGATGCTCCATCGTAGCGGCAAATGCCTCGTACGCCGCCCGAGATTATACTCGCGCGTCCGAAGCAATGAAAAAACAACAATTTCGCGCGAAGGCGCAAAGACGCAAAGTCAAGCAAGCCGGGAATGCCCGGTTTGCTTAGCGGTACTTGGTGCCTTGGCGAGAGGTGGTTTTCTTTTCGGTAGATTTTTCACGGGTTCTCCCGCCCGCGGCCCGAGGTGTGTATGCTGCCATCACCAGCATTTGGAATTCTCAGTCGGAAGTTTCGTGAAACAACATTCCGGGGTGCAGGTTAGAATTGGCTGCTTAATGGAGGAAAATCTGATGAACCGACAAGAGTTTCTGAAGGCCGCAGCGGCGGGAGCGGCGTCCCTGTTGGCGACACGCTGGGCGTTAAGCGATGAGCCACGCGCACCGAAGACATTTACCTATAAGACCGCCGGCGGCTGCGACATCAAGCTGGACGCTTATGGCTCCGACCCGAATGTTCGCAAGCCCGTAATCGTACACATCCACGGCGGCGCCTTAATTATCGGCTCGCGCAAGGGTCGGATGATGCGGCTGAATCCGCAAAACGATCACGTGGTGATTTCCATCGACTATCGCCTGGCGCCTGAAACCAAGTTGCCCGCCATCATTGCGGATGTGCAGGACGCTTTCCGCTGGATTCACAAGCAGGGTCCGGGCCTGTTGAACATCGATCCATCAAAGATTATTGTAGCGGGCGCTTCAGCGGGAGGTTATCTGACGCTGATGACGGGCTTCTGCATCAAGCCGCGCCCCAAGGCGCTGATTTCGCTTTCCGGCTATGGTGATATCGTGGGGCCGTGGTACAGCCGCCCGAGCGCCTACTATCTTCAGCAACCCCACGTCTCCAAGGCCGAGGTTGACGCTTCCGTCGGCACCACGTGCGTTTCCGAAGGAGCGGGCTTACGCGGAAAGTTCTACCGCTATTGTCGGCAGAACGGCCTCTGGCCACAGGAAGTGACCGGGCATAATCCCGACACCGAGCCCAAATGGTTTGACCCCTACTGCCCGGTGCGCAACGTTACCTCAAAATATCCGCCCACGGTGCTGATCCACGGCACCGCGGACACGGATGTTCCCTACGAAGAATCCGACGCCATGGACAAAGCCCTCGCAAAGTTCAACGTGCCGCATAAGTTTATATCCGTCCCTGGAGGCGGCCACGTGCTGTCCGGTGTTGCAGCAAGCGATCGAGAAAAGATCTACGCTGAGGCGCTGGCGTTTGTGAAGGAGCACGTGAGATGAGGCTCAGATCGACTTGAACCGCAATCAGAACACGTCGGGATTGTTCAACCCATCGTTGATGGCGAAAAGGAAGAGTTCCAGGCGGGTGAATACGTTGAGTTTGACGAAGA